>NZ_JCBAMT010000056.1:0-46752 GCF_059760445.1 Achromobacter sp. D7-1
GCGAAGGGGGCCGCGCCCGTACTGGGCGAACGGGCCGTGCCGCCCCGGCAAGCGGGCGGCTCGGCCCGCGCCTTGAGCCTGGCGGGCGTGTCCAAGCACTTCGGCAGCCTGAAGGTGCTGGAAGGCATAGACTTGCAAGCCAGCGGTGGCGAACTGGTCGGGCTGATCGGCCCCAACGGCGCCGGCAAGACCACGCTGATGCGCTGCATCGCGGACGGCGCCGAACGGTCCCAGGGCAGGCTGGAACTCTATGGCCACGAGGTGCGCCGCGATGGCCCGGAGCAATGCGTGCGCCATGGGCTGGGCCGCAAGTTCCAGAACGCCAATGTGTTCGACACGCTGACCGTGGCCGAAAGCCTGCGCATCGCCACCACGCTGCGCGAGGTGCCGTCGTGGTGGCGCCGCGCGCCCACGCTGGAGCTACCACCCTATGCGTTGGAAACGCTGCGCGTGACGGGCCTGGACCAGTGCCTGGACAGCGTGGCGCGCGACCTGTCGCACGGGCAGCAGCAGGCGCTGGAACTGGCGATGGTGCTGGCGCTGGAGCCGGGCATCGTGCTGCTGGATGAACCCACTGCCGGGCTGAGCAAGGCCGAGCGCCTGCAGATAGGCCACGTGCTGTCGTCGCTGGCGCACCGTTACGGCCTGTGCTGCCTGCTGGTGGAGCACGACCTGGATTTCGTCAAGGAAATCGCGACACGCATCGTGGTCCTGCACCAGGGCCGCATCGTCATGGACGGCGGATTCCGCGAGGTCGTGGAATCCGAACTGGTGCGCACCATCTACGCCGGCAGCGCGCAGGCCGCGCAAGGAGCAGGGCAATGACGACCATCGCGGCGCCGGCGTTGCGCCTGGAAGAGGTGTCCAGCGGCTACAAAAGGGCCATGGTGCTGCACGACGTGTCGCTTGCGGTCGAGCGCGGCACGTGCGTGGCCCTGCTGGGGAAGAACGGCATGGGCAAGAGCACCTTGCTCAAGACGGTCATGGGCTATTTGCCCAAGCAGCGGGGCCGCGTCAGCGTGGGCGGGGTGGACGCGACCCGGCTGCGGCCGCACGAAGTGGCGCGTTGCGGCGTGGCCTACGCGGCCCAGGAGCAGCCGCTGTTTCCCGACCTTAGCATCCGCGACAACCTGCGCCTGGGCCTGCCGCGCGAGCAGCTCTTCGATGAACGCTTTGCCGAGATCGCCGAGCTGTTTCCGGTATTCACGACCCGCTTGCGCCAGCACGCCGGCACCCTGTCGGGCGGAGAGCAGAAAATGCTGCTGGTGGCGCGCGGGCTGATGCAGCGGCCCGCGCTCTTGCTGCTGGACGAGATCACGGAAGGGCTGCAGCCCTCGGTGATCGAGCGCCTGGGTCGCGCGCTGAACTGGGAGCGTGAACGGCACGGCACGACGATGTTCATCGTGGAGCAGAACGTGGCATTCGCCCTGGACGTGGCCGACCGCTACCTGGTGCTCAAGCAGGGCAGCATCGTCGACGAAGGCGAGGCTGGCGCGTCCGAGGCGGCGGGCAATATCATTGCTCATCTCAAAGTATGAACGCCATCCGGCCCGAATTCACCATGACGCACGCGCGCAGTATCCGTACAAGGATTCCATCATGACTACGCCCCAGGACAAGGACGCGGAGCGGCCGGGCTGGCGCATCGGCGTGCTGTATTCGCGCAGCGGCGTCACCGGCACCACGGAATCGCAGCATTTCTTCGGCACGGTGCTGGCGGTGGAAGAAATCAACGAACTGGGCGGCGTGCTGGGCCGGCCGTTGGCGCCAGTGGCCTACGACCCGCGCAGCGACGCCGAGGAATACCGCCGCCTGGCGGCGCGCCTGCTGCTGGACGATGAAGTCAGCGTCATCTTCGGCGGGTGCACGTCGCACTGCCGCAAGGCCATGCTGCCGGTGGTGGAGCGCAGCAATTCCCTGCTGTGGTACGGCTCGGTGTACGAAGGCTTCGAATACTCGCCCAACGTCATCTACACCGGCGCGGCGCCCAACCAGGGCAGCATGCAGTTGGCGGCCTACCTGATCCAGAACTGCGGTTCGCGCATCTTCCTGGTGGGCGCGGACTACATCTATCCGCGCGAGACCAACCGCATCATGCGCGAAACCGTCGAGGAACACGGCGGCGAGATCCTGGACGAAACCTATCTGCCGTTGGGCTGCGATGACAGCGAAATCAACGACGTGGTCGCGGACATCCGCCGCATCCAGCCCGACGTGGTGTTTTCCACGCTGATCGGCGCCGATGCGCAGCGCTTCTACCAGCGCTACCACGAGGCCTGCCAGGCAGAGGGCACGGCAGCTTCGCATATTCCCATCGCCAGCCTGACGATGGCGGAATCGGAGGTGGCGGAGATCGGGCCGCAGCGCTGCGTTGGCCATATCACCGCGGCGACTTACTTCAACACGGTGGACACGCCGGCCAACGCGCATTTCCTGGCACGCTGGCGCGAGCGCTTCGGCGACCATCCCGCCAGCGTCTATGCAGAGACCTGCTATAGCCAGATGCACCTGTTTGCGCGCGCCTTGCAGCGCGTGGGCAGCATGGACACCCGCAAGCTGGTGCAGGCGGTGCACCAGGTGCAGTTCGACGCGCCAGACGGGCAGATGTCCGTGCTGGCGGAGAACAATCACAGCGTGCTGACGCCGCGCATCGGCGTGTGCCGGGAGGACGGGCGCTTCGACATCGTCTGGGAAAGCGACGAACCGGTGAAGCCAGACCCGTACCTCACCGCATTCGGGCTGGACGAGTTTTGGTTGAAATAGCCATGGACCATAGCCTACGCCGCCTCTATGAGGACCTGCGCAGTGTGGCTGTCGCCGTGGTGTATCCGCCGGGCGAGGACCGCGACCTGCTGGTCGAGCAACTCAAGCGCATCGGTTGCCGCATCCATTTGCACTGGCCGTTTCCGGATGGGCCGCCCGCCGGGGTGGACGTCATCTTCTTCCAGGTGTCGCAGTGCGGCCGCAACAGCGCTGCCTGGACCGCCAGCGAGGTCGAGGCCACGCTGATCGCCTTGTCCGAGTACGAAACCCCGACCACTTTGAAGCAGCTGCTCAAGACCAACGCGCATGGCGTGCTGACACGGCCGTTCCGCTCGGCGGGCGTGCTCAGCACGCTGGTGCTGGCGCGCTCGGCCAAGCAGTTCCAGGGCCGCCAGCAGTCCAAGATCAACAAGCTGGAAAACACGATCAAGGCGCGGCGCGTCGTCGAAAAGGCGATCCGCGTGCTGATGGACCACCAGCGCCTGGACGAGCGCGCGGCCTATGAGCACATGCGGACCCGGGCGACGGGCCTGCGCGTGAGCGTGGCGGAAGTGGCCGCGATGATCATCGAGGCCAGCGAGGCCATGGAAAAACTCGGCCTGGGGGCCTTGCGCCCAGGACCGCCCTAGAACAACTGAACGCACTGAATGCGCATGCCGAGGAGCCGGACAATGAAGGTCATGATCGCCCGCCTGAACCACGAGACCAATACGTTCTCGCCGGTGCCCACGCCGCTGTCCGCGTTCGGCAATGACGGTCCCGCTTTCGGCGCCCAGGCCTACACGGAAAACAAGGGCAAGCGCACGGCCATGTCGGCTTTCATCGACATCGCCGAGGCCAACGGCGCGACCGTGGTCACGCCGGTATCCGCCACCGCTTATCCCAGCGGCCGGGTGTCGGCGGAGGCCTATAGCCAGCTATGTGACGCGATCGTGGCCGGCGCGCAGGGCTGTGGCGCCATCCTGCTTGATCTGCACGGCGCGATGGTGGCCGAGACCACCGACGATGGGGAAGGCGACCTGCTGGAACGCCTGCGGCGACGCACGCCGGATGTGCCCATCGCGGTGGCGCTGGACCTGCACGGCAACGTCACAGCCAAGATGATGGCCAACGCCGACGTGATCGTCAGCTTCAAGACCTATCCGCACGTGGACATGTACGAGACCGGCGAGCACGCCGGCCGCATCCTGTATGACTGGCTCAACGGCGGCCCGCGCCCGGTCATGGCGTGGCGGCGGTTGCCGCTGATGACGCATACGCTGCGCAGCGCCACTGCCCAGGGAGCCATGCGCAATGCGGTGCAGGCCGCCCGGCGGGCGGAAGCGGACGGGGCGCTGGGCGTCTCCGTGCTGGCGGGCTTCGCCCTGGCCGACATTCCCAATCCGTGCCTGAGCGTGGTCGTGGTGGGCTCGGGAGGGCAAGAGCAGGCGGAACGGGTCGCAAGCGAGATGGCGGAGACCATCTGGGCCGAGCGCGACGGTTACTTCTACGACAGCGAGCCCCTGGGCGAGTCACTGGCTCGCGCGGCGGAACTGGCCCGTGGCGCCGATAAGCCCGTGCTCCTGCTGGACCATGGCGACAACTGCATGTCCGGGGGCACCTGTGACACCATGGAGGTGCTGATGGCGGCAATCGCCGCGGGCCTGACAGGCATTATCGCGGGGCTGTACTGCGATCCCGAAGCCGTCCAGGCGCTGGCCGCGGCGGGAGAGGGCAGCGAAGTCGAGCTGCCAGTGGGCAACAAGCGGCCGATTCCCGCCATTGGCCGCCCGGCGGCGCCCGTGCTGCTGCGCGGGGTGGTCCGGGCCGTGACCGATGGCGAATATGTCATTACCGGCCCGACCTACACGGGGCAGACGGCATGCATGGGCCGCAGCGCGGTGCTGGATATCGGCGCTGCGCAATTGGTGATCACCGAGAGAACCCACGAACCCTGGGACCTGGGCGTGTTCGAGAGCATGGGGCTGGAGCCGCGCCAGGCCCGCTTTGTGCTGGTGAAGTCGCGCATGTATTGCCGGCCGGTATTCGAACCCATCTCCCAGGCGCTGGTGGAATGCGCCAGCCCGGGCGTCACCAGCTCGGATTTCGCGCTGTTTCCTTACCAGCGGCGCAGCCGGCCGCTCCATCCGCTGGAGCCCATGGCGCCTTCGGATTACGATCCCGCGGCCTGAGGCAGGGGCCGCATGGCGTCCGCATACAATACCGGCCATGGAAAAAGTACGTATCTCCAAGCTCATGTCCGAGCGTGGCCTGTGTTCGCGCCGTGAGGCCGACACCTATATCGAGCGCGGCTGGGTGCGGGTCGACGGCGTGGTGGTGTCCGAACTGGGCGCCCGGGCCTACCCTGACCAGGTCATCACCCTGGAGCGCGCCGCGCAGGCGCGCCAGACCTCGCGCGTCACTATCCTGATCAACAAGCCCGTGGGCTACGTGTCGGGCCAGGCCGAAAAAGGCTACACGCCCGCCGTGGCCCTGATCGACTCCCGCTCCCGCTACGCCGGCGACCGCGCGCCGCAGCGTTTCGAGCGGGCGCACCTGGACGGGCTGGCCGTGGCCGGCCGCCTGGACATCGACTCGCAAGGCCTGCTGGTGCTGACGCAGGACGGCCGCATCGCCAAGCACCTGATCGGCGAAGACTCCAGCGTGGACAAGGAATACCTGGTGCGGGTGCAGGGAAATCTGTCCGACAACGGGCTGGCGCTGCTGAACCACGGCCTGTCCCTGGATGGCAAAGCGCTCAAGCCGGCCCAGGTGCGTTGGCAGAACAGCGACCAGCTGCGTTTCGTGCTGCGCGAAGGCAAGAAGCGCCAGATCCGCCGCATGTGCGAGCTGGTCGGCCTGAAGGTGATAGGCCTGAAGCGTGTGCGCATCGGGCGGGTGTCGCTAGGCGACCTGCCGCTGGGGCAGTGGCGCTATCTGCGCGAGGACGAGCGCTTCTGATTAGCCGATCTGGTCGACAGGTGTTGTCGGCCAGTCCTAGATTTTTCAGTCTGTTTCCGACTCCCCTTTATTTCATGAAAGCGGGAGTATTCTTCGCCTGCCCCATGTCGCCCAGGCGCTCCATCAGGAATTCGATGAAGATCCTGGTCTTGGCGGGCAGCAGCCGCGTCTCTGTCACGGCATAGACCGGGAGCGGACCCAATTGCCAGTCGGGCAGCACGCGTTGCAACTGGCCGGACTGCTGTTCCGCCTGTTGGCCGCCCACCAGCACCACGATGCCTGCGCCCAGGATGGCGAGACGCCGCGCCATGGCGACCCCGTTGACGGAAAAGCGGTTGCCCGGCGTGAACTCGATGTGTTGGCGGCCGTCGGTCAAAGGCCAGGGCGTGACTTGTCCGGCGCCCTTGGCGCGGAACTCTATGCATTCATGCCGGGTCAAGTCGCTGGGATGCAGCGGTTCGCCGTGCTTTTCCAGGTATTCGCGCGAGGCGTACAGATGGGCCGGCAGCATGCCCAGCAGTCTTGCAATCTGTGACGAGTCGGGCAGTTCGCCGATTTCGATCGAAATATCGCAGGTCTGGAACACGCGCTGCGCGTGGTCCGGATTGGCCAGATCAAGGAAAAACGTGACGTCGGGGTAGCGGCGGGAAAATTCCATGAATGATTCAGCCAGGAAGTCCGTGCCGAAATCCGCGGGCATGTTCACCCGCAGCGGCCCTGCCGGCGTGTCGACCAGCTTCTGCAGTTCTTCGTGGGCGATCTGCGCCTCGGCCACGATGCGCTGGCAGCGTTCGAAGTACAGACGCCCGGCGTCGGTCAGCTCGACCTTGCGGGTGGTGCGGCTGAGCAGCCGCAAGCCGACGGACCGCTCCAGTTCGGCCACCTGGCGGGACAAGGTCGACTTTGGAATGCCCAATATCACCGCCGCGCGGCTGAAACTGCGCGTTTTAGCGACTTCGACGAAAAGTTCCATGCCTTGCAAGCGTTTCATGGCCGAATTTTGTCATATTCAAGGGTATGGCTATTGTCCCATAAATGGAATGATGTTTTCTCAACATGCCCCTTTGTTTCTCGGGCGGGATAACTCAGAATGCGAGTTCTGCAATGCAGCAATGCGACAAAGCCCAGCCTGCGTGTTCGAGGCAAATCCACCCCATCGATGCGCACGGAACGCTCATACGCGATCCGGGGCGGGCTTTTTTTTTGTTGAAATCGGGAATGCAATCTATGGATAAGAAAAGCGCTATGTGGCGCAGCGCGGCGGTCGTCACGCTGACGGCATCGGCTCTCACGCTGGCCGCTTGCGGCAAGAAGCAAGACGCTCCCCAGGCGGGCAAACCCCAGGTAACGGTCGTGACGCTCGCCACGCAGCCCGTTTCGCTGACCACCGAACTGCCCGGCCGCACCTCGCCATTCCGTGTGGCCGAAGTGCGTCCCCAGGTCAACGGCATCGTCCAGAAGCGCCTCTTTACGGAAGGCGGCGAGGTCAAGGCGGGCCAGCAGCTCTACCAGATCGATCCCGCCCTCTACCAGGCCAGCCTGGACAGCCAGAAGGCCGCCCTGGCGCGCGCCCAGGCGCAGCAGAAGACCGCTGCGCTGCTGGCCGAGCGTTACAAACCGCTGGTCGCCACCCGCGCGGTCAGCCAGCAAACCTACGACAACGCCGTCGCCGCGCGCGACCAGGCGGCTGCCGACGTGCTGTCGGCCAAGGCGGCGCTGGACACGGCGCGCATCAACCTGGTCTACACCAAGGTGCTGTCGCCCATCGACGGCATCATCGGCCGTTCCGCGGTGACCGAAGGCGCGCTGGTGACGGCCAACCAGACCACGGCTTTGGCTGCGGTGCAACAGATCGATCCCATCTACGTCGACGTGACCCAATCCACTGTCCAACTGCTGCGCCTGCAGAACGCGCTGGCCAGCGGCCAGTTGAAGAAGGCCCATGGCGAGCAGGCCGCGCTGGTGACGCTGACCCTGGAAGACGGGTCGCAGTACAGCCAGCCGGGCAAGCTGCAGTTCTCGGAAGTCACGGTGGACCAGGGCACGGGCTCGGTGACCTTGCGCGCGGTGTTCGCCAACCCGGACCGCCGCCTGCTGCCGGGCATGTTCGTGCGCGCCCGCCTGGCCGACGGCGTGGCCGCCGACGGCCTGCTGGTGCCGCAACGTGGCGTGACGCGCAACCAGCGCGGCATTCCGACGGCGCTGGTGGTCAACGCCAAGAACCAGGTCGAATTGCGTGAACTGAAGACCGACCGCGCCATCGGCGACAAGTGGTTGGTCACCGACGGCCTGGCCGCCGGCGAAAAGGTCATCGTGGAAGGCTTGCAGATGGTGCGCCCGGGGGCTGAAGTGATCGCCACCGAAGCCAGCGCCGCCGCACAGCCGGCGCAGCAGCCGCAAGCAGCCGCCGCGGCGGCCAAGCAGCAGTAGTCAGGAGCCTTGCATGGCAAAGTTTTTTATCGATAGACCGGTCTTCGCATGGGTGATCGCGATCGTGCTGATGATGGCCGGCGCGCTGTCCATCCTGAAGCTGCCGGTCTCCCAGTATCCCAACATCGCGCCGCCGGCCATCGGCATCGCGGTGACCTACCCGGGCGCGTCCGCGCAGACCGTGCAGGACACCGTGGTGCAGGTGATCGAGCAGCAGATGAACGGCCTGGACGGTCTGCAGTACATCTCGTCGGAAAGCAACTCCGACGGCAGCATGTCCATCACCCTGACTTTCTCCCAGGGCACCAACCCTGATACCGCGCAGGTCCAGGTGCAGAACAAGCTTGCGCTGGCCCAGCCGCTCTTGCCGCAGGAAGTGCAGCAGCAGGGCATCCGTGTCACCAAGGCCACCAAGAACTTCCTGATCGTGGCGGGCTTCGTGTCCACCGACGGCTCGATGACCAAGGACGACCTGGCCGACTACGTCGCCTCCTACGTCCAGGACCCCATCAGCCGCACGCAGGGCGTGGGCGACTTCCAGCTGTTCGGCTCGCAATATGCGATGCGCATCTGGCTGGATCCGGCCAAGCTCGTCAACTACGGCCTGACCACGGTCGACGTGGTGACGGCGATCAAGGAACAGAACGTGCAGGTGTCGTCCGGCCAGCTGGGCGGCCTGCCGTCCGTGCGCGGCCAGCAGCTGAACGCCACCATCATCGGGCCGTCGCGCCTGGAAAAGGCCGAAGACTTCGGCCGCATCCTGCTCAAGGTCAATGCCGACGGTTCGCAAGTGCGATTGGGCGACGTGTCCACCATCGAGCTGGGCGGGCAGACCTACGCCATCGACAGCTTCTACAACGGCAAGCCGGCCTCGGGCCTGGCGGTCAAACTGGCGCCGGGCGCCAACGCGCTGGACACGGCGCAGGCGGTGCGCGACACCATCAACAACTTGAAGCCGTACTTCCCGCCGGGCATGGACGTCGTCTATCCGTACGACACCACGCCGTTCGTCAGCCTGTCGATCCACGAAGTGTTCAAGACGCTGATCGAGGCCATCATCCTGGTCTTCCTGGTGATGTACCTGTTCCTGCAGAACTTCCGCGCCACCATCATTCCCACGCTGGCCGTGCCGGTGGTGTTGCTGGGCACGTTCGGCGTGCTGGCGGCGTTCGGCTATTCCATCAACACCCTGACCATGTTCGGCATGGTGCTGGCCATCGGCCTCTTGGTCGACGACGCCATCGTGGTGGTGGAAAACGTCGAGCGGGTGATGGCAGAAGAAGGCTTGTCGCCCAAGCAGGCGACCCGCAAGTCCATGTCGCAGATCACCGGCGCCCTGATCGGCATCGCCATGGTGCTGGCGGCCGTGTTCATTCCCATGGCCTTCTTCGGCGGGTCCACGGGCGTGATCTATCGCCAGTTCTCGATCACCATCGTGTCCTCCATGGTGCTGTCCGTGATCGTGGCCATCGTGTTCACGCCGGCCTTGTGCGCGACCCTGCTCAAGCCCATCCCCAAGGGCCATCATGGCGCCAAGAAGGGCTTTTTCGGCTGGTTCAACCGCAGCTTCGAGCGCAGCAGCAACGGCTACGCCAATACCGTCGCGCGCGGCCTGAACCGCAGCAAGCGCCTGATGGTGATCTATCTGGCGCTGGTTCTTGCCATGGGCTGGATGTTCACCCGCATCCCGACCGCCTTCCTGCCGGATGAGGACCAGGGCATTCTGTTCGCCCAGATCCAGACGCCCGCCGGCGCCACGGCGGAAGCCACCAAGGCCGTCATCGACGACGCCACCAAGTACTTGCTGACCGAGGAAAAGGACGCCGTCACCTCGGTGTTCGCGGTCAACGGCTTCAACTTCGGCGGCCGCGGCCAGAACGCGTCCATCCTGTTCATCAAGCTGCGCGACTGGGAAGAACGCGGCGACGCCCGCCTCAAGGCCGGCGCCGTGGCGCAGCGCGCCAACGCGCACTTCCGCAAGACGGAGCGCCGCGGGCAATTGTTCGTGGTGCCGCCGCCGTCCGTGATGGAACTGGGCAACGTCACCGGCTTCGACTTCCAACTGATGGACCGCGCCGGCGTGGGCCACGAGAAGCTGCTTGCCGCGCGCAACCAGCTGCTGGGCGAAGCCGCCAAGAGCCCGGTCCTGCAGGGCGTGCGCCCCAACGGCATCGAAGACGCGCCGCAGTACCAGCTGGACATCGACCGCGAGAAGGCGCGCGCCCTGGGCGTGGCGGTCTCGGACATCAACAGCACGCTGGCCACGGCCTGGGGCTCGTCCTACGTCAACGACTTCATCGACCGCGGCCGCGTGAAGAAGGTGTTCGCGCAAGGCGAGGCTTCCTCGCGCATGCTGCCGGAAGACCTGAACAAATGGTACGTGCGCAACAAGGCGGGCGACATGGTGCCGTTCTCGGCGTTCGCCAAGGCCACCTGGAGCTACGGTCCGCAAAAGCTGAACCGCTACAACGGCGTGCCGTCGTACAACATCCAGGGCCAGGCGGCGCCGGGCTACAGCTCGGGCGCGGCGATGGCGGAAATGGAGAACCTGGCGTCCAAGCTGCCGGTGGGTGTGGGCTTTGAATGGACCGGCCTGTCGTTCGAAGAGCGCCTGTCCGGCGCCCAGGCGCCCGCGCTGTACGCCATTTCGCTGATCGTGGTGTTCCTGTGCCTGGCGGCGCTGTACGAAAGCTGGACGATCCCGTCGGCGGTGATGCTGGTGGTGCCGCTGGGCATCATCGGGGCCTTGCTCGCCACCATGATGCGGGGCCTGTCCAACGACGTGTACTTCCAGGTGGGCCTCTTGACTACCATCGGCCTGGCGGCCAAGAACGCCATCCTGATCGTGGAGTTCGCCAAGGAGCACTACGAGCAGGGCGCCAGCCTGACGGAGTCGGCCATCCACGCCGCGCGGCAGCGCCTGCGTCCCATCCTGATGACGTCCCTGGCGTTCATCCTGGGCGTGACGCCGCTGGCGATCTCGTCGGGCGCGGGTTCGGGCAGCCAGAACGCCATCGGCACGGGCGTGATCGGCGGCATGCTGACCGGCACCTTCCTGGCCATCTTCTTCGTTCCGGCCTTCTTCGTAATCATGCTGCGCGTCTTCAAGGTCAAGCGCATGAGCGAAAACGTCGACGAGCACGACACCAGTGCCCATGGCACGCAGGGCGTCTCGACGGAGGGCCAACCGCAATGACATTCCCGATGAGAACCTTGCTGTCTGTTTCCCTGGCGGCGGCCCTGGCGGGCTGCTCGCTGGCCCCCACCTACGAACGGCCGGATGCGCCGGTCGACACGGCCTATCCCACGGGTCCGTCCTACCAGGCGGCCCAGCCCGCCGACGCGGGCGGCCTGCTGACCGCCGACATCGGCTGGCGCGATTTCTTCGGTTCGGATCCGCTGCTGCAACAGCTGATCGAACAGTCGCTGGCGAACAACCGCGACCTGCGCGTGGCGGCCTTGAACGTCGAAGCGGCGCGGGCCCAGTACCGCATCCAGCGCGCCGACCTGATGCCCAGCGTCGGCATTGCCGGCCAGGAATCGGCCCAGCGTTCGCCGGCCGACCTGAGCCCGAGCGGCCGCGCCACCACCAGCCACAGCTACCAGGTCGGCGCCGCTATGTCGGCCTGGGAACTGGACCTGTTCGGGCGTATCCGCAGCCTGAGCGACAAGGCGCTGGAATCCTATCTGGCGCTGGATGAAACCCGCACGGCGACCCAGCTGACGCTGATCGCCGAAGTGGCCAACGCCTACCTGACCCTGCGCGCCGACCAGGAACTGCTGAGCCTGACGCGCGAGACGCTCAAGAGCCAGCAGGATTCCTTCAAGCTCACGCAGCAGAGCTACGACCAGGGCCTGTCGACGTCGCTGGACCTGAGCCAGGCGGAAGTGTCGCTGCGCACCGCCGAGCGCAACCTGTCGCAGTACACGCGCCAGGCCGCGCAGGACCGCAATGCGCTGGTCCTGCTGGTGGGCCAGCCGCTGTCGCCCGAGATGACGGCGGCGCTGGACAACGCGGTCAGGCTGGACGACGGCATGCTGCCGACCACGCTGCCCGCTGGCCTGCCGTCGGACTTGCTGGCCCGCCGCCCGGACATCCGCGCGGCCGAGCACCAGTTGAAGGGCGCCAACGCCAACATCGGCGCGGCGCGCGCGGCGTTCTTCCCGACCATCAGCCTGACGGGCTCGGCCGGCACCGCCAGCGCCAGCCTGGGCGGCCTGTTCGAAGGCGGTTCGGGCGCCTGGAGCTTCGTGCCCCAGATCACCGTGCCGATCTTCGCTGGCGGCTCGCTGCTCGCCGGCCTGGATCTGGCCAAGGTGCAGAAGAACATCCAGGTCGCGCAGTACGAGAAGTCGATCCAGACAGGTTTCCGTGAAGTGGCGGACGCCCTGGCCGGGCGCGGCACGCTGGACGAGCAGATCCAGGCGCAGCAGCTCCTGGTGGCCGCCAACCAGCGCGCCTACGACGCGTCGGACCAGCGCTTCCGCCAAGGCATCGACGACTATCTGAGCGTGCTGGATTCGCAGCGTTCGCTGTACACCGCGCAGCAGGCCCTGGTCGATACGCGCCGGGCCAGGCTGTCCAACCTGGTCACCTTGTACAAGGTGCTGGGCGGCGGCTGGACCGAACGCACCGTGACCGCCCAGGCTCAGCAGTAAGGGCGGGCGGGCAATAAAAAACGGGCCGATCGAAAGATCGGCCCGTTTGCATTCCTGATCCAGCAGGGCGTCAGGCGCGCTTCTTGGCGATCAGGCCCACCACGAACAGCACGACGATCGCGCCGACGACCGACCCGATCCAGCCTGCCGGTTCGCCCGGGGCGTACCAGCCCAGGGACTGGCCCAGGAAGCCGGCGACGACCGAGCCGACGATACCCAGGATGGTGGTCATGATGATCCCCATGTTCTGGTCTCCGGGCATGATGGCGCGGGCGATCAGGCCCACGACGAACCCGACGATGATCATGATGATGATGCTCATGCGCGTACTCCTTGCTGGAAGTAAAAGGGGGCAGTGTGGCTAGATGATACTCACGCCCCGCGCGCAGCGGCTGTAACAACTGGTGTATGGCGCGCGCGGGCAACATTCCGCCGCGCGCGGCCCCCCTGGACGTTCAGGACGTCAGATCGATCAACTGGCGTACGTCCTTGGTCATAGCCTCGATGCTATCGGTGTCCGAAGCCAGCAGTCGCGCCTTGCCGTCCTTGTCGAATATATACACGCCGCGGCTGTGCGTGACTTCGTACATATCGGCGTCGTCGCCCGGACGCGGCTTCTCGATCTGGTAGGCCACGCGGTAGCGCCGCGCCAGGTCCGCGATCTGCTTTTCATCGCCGGTCACGCCGATGGCGTTGTTGTTGAAGGCGTTGACGTAGGCCTGCAGGATGTCCGGCGTGTCGCGGTGCGGGTCCACGCTGACGAACAGGATGCGCACATCGCGGGCCTTGTCGCCCAGGTTCTGCAGCACGGCCGTCAACTGCGCCATGGTGGTGGGGCAGACGTCCGGGCAACTGGCGTAGCCGAAGAACAGCAGCACCGTCTTGCCCTTCAGGTCGTCGCTGCTGATCGTCTTGCCGCCCGCGCCGGGCAGCGAGAACTTCAGGTCGGGCAGGTGTCCCTTGACGTTGTACAGGGTCCAGTCGACGTTCCTGTCGCCGCAGGCAGCGAGAAACACGCACAGGGTCAGCAGCAGGCTGCGCAGGGCGCGGCCGGAAATGAGGTGTCGCATGAGTCCAAGGGCCGGTAGGGGGTAAACCTTTTGATTCTACCCGCAAGGAGCGGGCGGGGCGGAGCGTGGCGAGGGCGAGGACTTGGGGCCGCCTTGTCCTGGCGCAAGGCATGGCCCCGCGACCGCCTGACCCACTTGTAAAGCTTTGTCTGTTTATTGTTGGGAAGTGGCGAAATCGCCTGATCCGGCGCCTGGCTCCCGCTACATTCAGGGCCGTGTCAGATTTCAGCATCCAGAGGCGCCACACATGGACATGCCGGTCAGGAATTCCTTGGGCTATCCCTACTACCCGTACTACCCCGTCGTGCTCGACCTCCTGCGCAGCCGCCTGGCGGACTCGGTGCTGGACGCGCCCTGCGGACTGGGCTGGCTGGGCGACATGCTGCCCGCCGCCAGCGGCCGGCAGGTCGATATCGACGGCGTGGGACTGTGGGAGTTTCCGCAGGGCGGCGGCGGCTATCGCCAGCTAAGCGAGCACGACCTGGAAACGCCGCTGACGGTGGCCACTGCCTATGACGCCGTGGTCTGCTGCGAAGCGATCCATCTGCTGACCAATCCCGGCGTGCTGATGCAGAGCTTCCACCGCGCGCTGCGGCCGGGCGGCACGCTGATCATCACCACGCCCAATACCTGGTACTTCCGTTCGCGCCTGCAGTTCCTGCTGCGCGGCTTCCATTCCGGGTTCCGGCCCATGGTGGGACGGCAGCGCGGCGAGGATTACATCACCTACTTCCCCTGGAGCTTTCCGCAGCTGCACCTGCTGCTCAAGCACTACGGCTTTACGGACATCACGTTGCACGACGTGGACGAGCACAAGCCCAAGCGCTTGGTGGAGCATGTGCTGGCGGTGCCGTCGCGGCTGTACTACGGGCGCCGGCTCAGGCAGGCGCAAGACGAGGAAAGCCGCCGCTACTGGCAGCAGGCCGGCTCCGACCAGTCCGTGCATGGCCGCTGGCTGGTGATGTCGGCGCGCCGGCCGGTTGCCGACGCCGTTGGCGGATAGAAAGAAAACGGCCCGCCAGGGCGGGCCGTCGGCTTGCGCACGGGGCGCGCCGCTCAGGCGGGCGTCATGCCGCTGTGGCGCAGCAGGGCGTCGATGCGCGGGGCGCGTCCGCGGAAGGCGGCAAAGGATTCAGCCGCCGGGCGCGAGCCGCCCACGGCCAGCACTTCGCGGCGGAAGCGCGCGCCGGTTTCGGGATCCAGCGTACCCAGGGCGTTGCCAGCCTGGCGCGCCGCCGCTTCCTCGAAGGCTTCGTAGGCGTCGGCCGACAGCACCTCCGCCCACTTGTAGCTGTAGTAGCCCGCGCCGTAGCCGCCCGCGAACAGGTGCGAGAAGGCATGCGGCAGGCGGTGCCAGGCGGGAGGGAACAGCACGGCGACTTCCTGGCGCACTTCCTGCAGCAGGGCCAGCACTTCGGCAATCGAGGCGCCCTGGGCGCGGTCGTGCATCAGCATGTCGAACAGCGCGAACTCGATCTGGCGCACGGTCTGCATGCCGCTCTGGTAGTTGCGGGCGGCGACCAGACGGTCGTAGAGCGCGCGCGGCAGGGGCTCGCCCGTGTCGACGTGGGCGGACAGCTTCTGCACCACTGCCCATTCCCAGCAGAAGTTCTCCATGAACTGCGAGGGCAGTTCGATGGCGTCCCATTCCACGCTGGCGAAGGCCGCCGCGCCGGGTTCGTCCACCTCGGACAGCAGAGCGTGCAGCGCATGGCCGGTTTCATGGAACAGCGTGATGACGTCATCGTGCGTCAGGACGGCTGCCTTGTCGCCGTTGGGGCGCGAGAAATTGCAGGTCAGGTAGGCGATGGGCGTCTGCACCTTGCCAGCCACGACGCGGCGCGTGCGTTCGCTGTCGACCCAGGCGCCGCTCTGCTTGCCGGCGCGGGCGTACAGGTCCAGGTACAGATAGCCGATGAGTTCGCCCTTGGGGTTTTCCACGCGCACGCCGCGCACGTCGCCGTGCCAGGACGACACCGGCGTTTCCGCCAGGCGCACGTCGAACAAGGTTTCGATGACCTCGAACAGGCCGGTCAGTACGCGCGGTTCGGTGAAGTATTGCTTCACCTCGTCTTCGGAATAGGCGTAGCGCGATTCGCGCAGGCGCTCGGAGGCGTAGGCCACGTCCCAGGGCTGCAGGTCGTCCAGGCCCAGTTCGCCGGTGGCGTAGGCCTTCAGTTCCGCCAGGTCGCGCTGGGCGTAAGGCTTGGCGCGCGCGGCCAGGTCGCGCAGGAATACGGTGACTTCCTGGGCATCGCGGGCCATGCGGGTCTGCAGGCGCAGCGCGGCGAAGGTGCCCAGGCCGAGCAGGCCGGCTTCTTCGGCGCGCAGGGCCAGCAGTTCCTCGATCAGGGGCGAATTGTCGAACTTGCCGTCGCCGTGTTCCGACGCCACGGTGCCGTAGCCGCGGTACAGCGCCTCGCGCAGCGTGCGGTCCTGGGCGTACTGCATGACGGGCAGGTAGCACGGCATCTTCAACGTGAGCTTCCAGCCCGGCTTGCCGTCTTCCTCGGCGGCGGCGCGGGCGGCGGCCCGCACGTCGGCCGGAATGCCGGCCAGGCGGGCTTCATCGTCGACCAGCAGCGCCCAGGCGTCGATCGAGTCCAGCACGTTTTCGGAGAACTTCTGCGAAGCCTGGGCCTCGCGGTCGGAAATGGCGGCGTAGCGTTCGCGGTCGGCGCCTTGCAGTTCCACGCCGCTCAGGCGGAAGTCGCGCAGGGCCATTTCCACGATGCGGCGGCGCACCGGCGTCCACGACGCGAAATCGGGGGCGGCGGCCAGGCGCTGGTACTGCTTGTACAGGCCTTCGTGCAGGCCGACCCAGGTCGAGAATTCGGTCACCAGGGGCAGGGCGGCGTTATAGGCTTCGCGCAATTCCGGCGTGTTGACCACGGCATTCAGGTGGCCGGCCACCGACCAGGCGCGCCACAGGCGTTCCGAGGCGGTATCCAGCGGTTCCACCACGGCGTCCCAGGTAGGCGCCAGCGCGGGGTCGGCGGCGCGGTCCACGGCCTGGCGGGCGATGCCCAGCAGTTCCTCGACCGCGGGCACGATGTGTCCGGGCTTGACGGCCGCATAGTCGACGAGGTCGGAAACAGGGGCGAGCAGGGGATTCTGGGACATGGCGGTAGCGGCAGGAATGAGTACAGGAATCAGATAAGGGCGATTCCGGGGAATGCAAGCGGGAGGGGTGCGGCCAGGGCGGTGCAGGTGCAAAAAACGTCGCTGCCTGGCGCGCCTGACCGATCAGGCAGCGCCGCGGAACCTGATTCCCCGGCGCTGCGTCCATCCTGGTTCAGCCGGCGGCGCGTTCCGCGGCTTCGATGGTGTTGACCAGCAGCATGGCGATGGTCATGGGACCCACGCCGCCGGGGACGGGCGTGATCGCGCCGGCCACTTCCTTGGCCGAGGCGAAGTCCACGTCGCCGCACAGCTTGCCGTCGGCGCCGCGGTTGATGCCCACGTCGATGACGACGGCGCCAGGCTTGATCATCGAGCCATCGATCATGCCGGGCTTGCCGGTGGCGACCACCAGCACGTCGGCGCGGCGGGTCTGGGCCGCCAGGTCGCGCGTCTTGGAATTGCAGATGGTGATGGTGGCGCCGGCTTGCAGCAGCAGCATCGCCATGGGCTTGCCGACGATATTGCTGGCGCCCACGATCACGGCTTCGGCGCCGCGCAGCGTCACGCCTTCCGATTCCAGCATCTTCATCACGCCATAGGGCGTGCAGGGGCGGAACAGGGGCTGGCCGGTCATGAGCAGGCCGGCATTGCTGATGTGGAAACCGTCCACGTCCTTCTCGGCCGCGATGGCCTCGATGACCTTGTGCGAGTCCATGTGCTTGGGCAGCGGCAACTGCACCAGGATGCCGTGGATGGTCGGGTCCTGGTTCAGGATGGCGATGCGGGCCAGCAGTTCGGCCTCGGTCATGTCCGCGGGGTACTGTTCCTTGACGGAATGCAGGCCGGCCTTTTCGCAGGCGGCGACCTTGTTGCGGACGTACACCTGGGAGGCGGGGTCTTCACCCACCAGCACCACGGCCAAGCCGGGGCGGGTGCCCTTGGCGGCCAGGGCCGCAACGCGTTGGGCCGCTTCTTCGCGAATGCGCGCCGACAGGGCCGCGCCGTCGATAATCCTTGCCGTCATGCCGTCGCCTCGGGTTTGGCCAAGGCCACTTTCATCAAATCAGCTACGGTGGTCACTTCAAGTTTTTCCATGATGTTGGCGCGGTGCGCCTCTACGGTCTTGATGCTGATGCCCAGGTCGTCGGCGATCTGCTTGTTCAAGCGGCCCGCGACGATGCGCTCCAGCACCTGCTGCTCGCGCGCGGTCAGGCGCGCCAGCATGGCTTCGTGGTCTTTCTGGGCCTGGTGCTTGCTCACGCGCTGCGTGGCCTGCTCCAGCATGCGCGCCACGATCTCGCGCAAATCGGATTCATTGAACGGCTTTTCCAGGAAGTCGACCGCGCCTTTCTTCATGGTGGACACGGCCATCGGCACGTCGCCGTGGCCGGTGATGAACACGATGGGCAGCGGGGCATTGCGGGCGAGCAGCTGTTCCTGCAGTTCCAGGCCGCTCATGCCGGGCATGCGCACGTCGGCGATCAGCACGCCGATCTGGCTGGCGTCGTAGTCTTCAAGGAAGGATTCGCCGCTGGCGTAGGCGCGAACGCGGTAGCCATTGGCCTCCAATAGCCAGCGCAGCGAATCGCGGACCGCTTCGTCGTCGTCAACAATGAAAACCGTGCTCGACAGGTGGGGCGTGTTCATGCGTGCAACTCCTCGGACTGATCGTTCTGGGCCTGCGACTGGGGTGCAGCGCAGGGCAGGGTAAAGCGGAAAATGGTGCCGCCGGCGGGATTGGGATCCGCCCACAGGCGACCATGGTGCGATTCAATAATGGTACGGCAGATATTCAGCCCCATGCCCAGGCCCTGGGTCTTGGTGCTGAAGAAGGGTTCGAACAGGCGCTCGGGTTCGGCCAGACCGTGGCCGCGGTCGACCACCGCGACCTCGATGTGCTGTTCATGCAGGATCACGGCGACCTTGAGCTCGTCGGATTCACTCTTTTCCATGGCCTCCAGCCCGTTCTTCAGCAGGTTCAGCAACACCTGCTCGATCAGGATGGGATCGGCCAGCACGTCCGGCGCGTTCGACGGCACGAAGCGGTCGATGCGGATGCGGCGCTTGCGGGCGTCGATCTCGGCGAAGCCGATGGCATTGTCGACAATCCGGCTGATCGCGACGCGCTGGCGGCGGGGCTCGCTGCGCTTCACGAACTCGCGGATGCGGCTGATGATCTTGCCCGCGCGCTCGGCCTGCGAGGCAGCCTTTTCCAAGGCCGGCAGCAGCATGTTGGGGCTGGTGTGGCCGGCCTTGACCAGGGCGACGGCGCCCATGCTGTAGTTGGCGATGGCGGTCAGCGGCTGGTTCAGTTCGTGCGCCAGCGACGAGGCCATTTCGCCCATGGTGGTCAGGCGGCTGGTGAGCTGGATCTTCTCCTGCTGCACGCGCGAGGCCTCTTCATGGACGCGGCGTTCAGTGATGTCGCGCGCCACCTGCATGCGCACGCGGCGGCCGTCGGTCCAGGCCAGCATGCGGTGGTGCACTTCGAACCAGCGCTGCACCGAGGGCGCGAAGACCTCCACGGATTCGTCGGTGAAGCGGCCGCGGCGTCCGGCCAGCAGCTCGTCGTGGCCGCCGGTCTGGGCGCCGAACACGCGGCGGTAGGTGCGGTTGGCGAACAGCAACTCCAGGCCGTCGTGGGTGTCGGCGGTGACCGAAATCGCGTCGTCCAGGCCTTCCAGCACCGTCATGAAACGCTCGTGCGCGGCCGTCAGGGCCTCGCGGATGCGCTTGGGTTCGGTGATATCGGTCATGGAGGTCATCCAGCCGATCTGGTTGCCATTGGGGTCCAGCAGGGGCGACACGTACATGCGCGCCGTGAAGCGCGAGCCGTCGCGGCGCTGCGCCTCGACTTCGAGGCCGCTGCTGGGGGTCTTGCCGGACATCAGCACGTCCAGGGTGTGCTGGTGCTGCTCGTGGCGACCCGGCACCCAATAAGGGAAGGGTGGGCTGCGGCCGATCAGGTCAGCCTCGTTCCAGCCGATCATGCGGCAGAACGCCGGATTCACGTAGGCGATGCGGCCCTCCATGTCGAGCACGCGCATGCCGGTGGACATGGAGTTCTCCATGGCGCGGCGGAATCCGGTTTCGGCGATCAGGGCGGCCTCGGCCGCCGAACGGAAGCGCGTATAGCGCCACAGCATCAGCAGGCTGATGACAATCACACAGGACAGGGCCAGCACCACCCAGATCAGGCGCTGCTGGCGCATTTCCTGGTCGATGGTGACAAACATGACGCTGTCGTCATGGATGCGCTGCAGCCAGAAAAACACCGCCATCACACAGATATAGAGGATCAGCACCATTGCTGGCGTGACCCAGTACACCCCGCGTCGGCGAGTGCGGGCGTGATCGTGGAACGGCGTAGGAATATTGGACTTGGGCGCGCTGGACATGGAATTCGGGCCGGATAGACCGCGCATTTTAGTGCGTGTTGGCAGGGATTTGCCGGGATTCGACTCGTCCTTTTGGAGTACCTGCGTAAAAGGATGACGCCAAACCGTTCAGCTGGCTTTAAATTTTCCGCATTATGAAATGCCGTACCGCAACATGAAATTTTTCTTGCGACCGGTTAACCTTCTTTCTTAGAATGCCCGCTGATAGGGAACCGACCCAGTAGCAGGTCTCTAGAACACCCCGACCCATGCCTTGCATGGTAGCCCGGATGATCCCGGCTACCATGCAAGGTCCGCGAGTAGATAAATAAGCGGGTGCGGTCACGAACAAACCCAATAGGAGACACACGATGTCCTCTTTCGCCCAGGCTGGCGCCGTGCAGGCTGCCAACGACGAAGACACCCTTGAAACCCAGGAGTGGCTCGAAGCCCTGGCGGCAGTCCTTGATCGTGAAGGACCGCAGCGCGCCCACTATCTGCTCGAACGCCTGATCGACGAAGCCCGCCGTTCCGGGGCGCATATCCCGTTCTCGCCCAACACCGCCTACGTCAACACGATTCCTCCCGGCCTGGAGCCGGCCCACCCGGGCAACCTGGAACTGGAATCGCGCATCCGCTCGTACGTGCGCTGGAACGCCATGGCCATGGTGGTCAAGGCCAACAAGCACAACCCGCCGGACGGCGGCGACCTGGGCGGCCACATCGCCTCCTTCGCCTCGCTGGCCACCATGATCGGCTGCGGCCAGAACCATTTCTGGCACGCCGAAGACGAAAACCACGGCGGCGACCTGGTGTACTTCCAGGGCCACACCTCGCCTGGCATGTACGGCCGCGCCTACCTCGAAGGCCGCCTGACCGAAGACCAGCTGAACCACTTCCGCCAGGAAGTGGACGGCAAGGGCCTGTCCTCGTACCCGCATCCGAAGCTGATGCCGGACTTCTGGCAGTTCCCGACCGTATCGATGGGCCTGGGCCCGCTGATGGCCATCTACCAGGCCCGTTTCCTGAAGTACCTGCACGCCCGCGGCATCGCCGACACCAGCAATCGCAAGGTCTGGGTGTTCTGCGGCGACGGCGAAATGGACGAACCCGAATCGCTGGGCGCCATCGCCCTGGCCGCGCGCGAAAAGCTGGACAACCTGATTTTCGTCATCAACTGCAACCTGCAGCGCCTGGACGGTCCGGTGCGCGGCAACGGCAAGATCATCCAGGAACTCGAAGGCGACTTCCGCGGCTCGGGCTGGAACGTGATCAAGCTGATCTGGGGCGGCTACTGGGATCCGCTGCTGGCGCACGACAAGGAAGGCATCCTGCGCCAGATCATGGAAGACACGGTCGACGGCGAGTACCAGGCGTACAAGGCCAACGACGGCAAGTTCGTGCGCGAACACTTCTTCGGCAAGCACCCCAAGCTGCTGGAAGCCGTGTCGCGCATGAGCGACGAAGACATCTGGCGCCTGAACCGTGGCGGCCATGACCCCCACAAGGTGTACGCCGCGTTCAACGCCGCCGCCACCCACGAGGGCCAGCCCACCGTCATCCTGGCCAAGACCATCAAGGGCTACGGCATGGGCCACGTCGGCCAGGCCAAGAACCCGACCCACCAGCAGAAGAAGCTGGAGCTGGACTCGATCCGCGAATTCCGCGACCGTTTCGGCATCCCGATCCCGGACGACAAGCTGGAAGACCTGCCGTACTTCAAGCCGGCCGAAGACTCGCCCGAAATGAAGTACCTGCACGAGCGCCGCGCCGCGCTGGGCGGCTACCTGCCGCGCCGCCGCGCCAAGGCCGACGAACACCTCAAGGCCCCGGCGCTGGACGCCTTCAAGGCCGTGCTGGAGCCCACCGCCGAAGGCCGTGAAATCTCCACCACCCAAGCCTTCGTGCGCATCCTGAACCAGGTGCTGCGCGACAAGGAACTGGGTCCGCGCGTCGTGCCGATCCTGGCCGACGAATCGCGCACCTTCGGCATGGAAGGCCTGTTCCGCCAGATCGGCATTTACGCGCCGGAAGGCCAGAAGTACACCCCGGTCGACAAGGACCAGGTCATGTACTACAAGGAAGCGGCCGACGGCCAGCTCCTGCAGGAAGGCATCAACGAAGCGGGCGCGATGAGCTCCTGGATTGCGGCGGCCACGTCGTACTCCTCGAACAACCGCATCATGATCCCGTTCTTCATCTATTACTCGATGTTCGGGTTCCAGCGCATCGGCGATCTGGCCTGGGCCGCCGGCGACATGCAGGCGCGCGGCTTCCTGCTGGGCGGCACCGCCGGGCGCACCACGCTCAACGGCGAAGGCCTGCAGCACGAAGACGGCCACAGCCACATCCTGGCGTCGACCATCCCGAACTGCGTCTCGTACGACCCGACCTTCGGCCATGAACTGGCCGTGATCATCCAGCATGGCTTGAAGCGCATGGTGGAAGACCAGGAAAACGTCTACTACTACCTGACGGTGATGAACGAAAACTACCCGCAGCCCGGTCTGACCCAGGGCGACGAGGAAGGCATCATCAAGGGCATGTACAAGCTCAAGTCGCACGGCAAGGGCAAGAACCGCGTGCAGCTGATGGGCTCGGGCACGATCCTGCGCGAAGTCATGGCCGCGCAGGAACTGCTGGAAGCCGACTGGGGCGTGGCCTCGGACCTGTGGAGCGTCACCAGCTTCACGGAACTGCGCCGCAACGGCCTGGACGCCGAACGCCACAACATGCTGCACCCCGACGAGAAGAAGCCGCAGGTGGCTTACGTCACGGAACAGCTGGCCAAGACCGAAGGCCCGATCATCGCGTCGACCGACTACATGAAGCTCTTCGCCGACCAGATCCGTCCGTTCGTGCCCAAGGGCCGCGAATACAAGGTGCTGGGCACCGACGGTTTCGGCCGCTCGGATTTCCGCTCGAAGCTGCGCGAGCACTTCGAAGTGGACCGCCACTTCGTCGTGGTTGCCGCGCTGCGCGCGCTGGCCGACGAAGGCAAGGTGCCGGTCGCCAAGGTGGCCGAAGCCATCAAGAAGTACGGCATCAATCCGAACAAAGCCAACCCGCAATACGCCTGAGGGTAAAGAGACATGAGCAACATCGTGCAAATCAAGGTTCCCGACATTGGCGACTTCAAGGAAGTGGAAGTCATTGAAGTGCTGGTGGCGGTGGGCGACACGATCAAGGCCGAACAAAGCCTGATTACCGTCGAATCCGACAAGGCCTCGATGGAAATCCCCGCGTCGCAAGGCGGCGTGGTGAAGTCGATCAGCGTGAAGGTGGGCGAAAAGGTTGCCGAAGGCACGGTCGTGCTGGAAGTGGAAGCGGCGGGCGAGGCTGCGGCCCCCGCGGCTGCGCCGGCCAAGGCAGAGGCTCCCAAGGCCGAAGCCAAGGCTGCTCCGCAGCCGGCCGCCGCCGCGCCGGCTGCTCCGGCTGCCGCCAGCGGTCCGGTCAACATCGAAGTGCCTGACATCGGCGACTTCAAGGAAGTCGAAGTCATCGAAATCATGGTCGCGGTGGGCGACACCATCAAGGCCGAGCAAAGCCTGATCACCGTCGAGTCCGACAAGGCCTCGATGGAAATCCCCGCCTCGCAAGGCGGCGTGGTCAAGGAAGTGAAGGTCAAGGTCGGTGACAAGGTCGCCAAGGGCTCGGTCGTGGTCGTGGTGGAGGGCGCTGCGCCCGCCGCCGCTGCCGCCGCGCCGGCTCCGGCCGCCAAGGCCGAAGCTGCCGCCGCGCCCGCGGCCAAGGCCGAGGTTGCGCCGGCGTCTGCCGCGCAGCGTCCGGCTCCCGCCGCCGCGCTCGAAGACGCCAACCTCAAGCCCGGTCAATTGCCGCACGCATCGCCCTCGGTGCGCAAGTTCGCGCGCGAACTGGGTGTGAACCTGAGCAAGGTCAAGGGCTCCGGTCCCAAGGACCGCATCACCGCCGACGACGTGCGCGGCTTCGTCAAGCAGGCGCTGGCCGCCGGCCCGACGGCATCCGCGGGCGGTTCGGCCGATGGCGCCGCGCTGGGCTTGCTGCCGTGGCCCAAGGTCGACTTCACCAAGTTCGGCCCGATCGAAGCCAAGCCGCTGTCGCGCATCAAGAAGATCTCCGGCGCGAACCTGCACCGCAACTGGGTCATGATCCCGCACGTCACCAACAACGACGAAGCGGACATCACCGACCTGGAAGCCCTGCGCGTCACGCTGAACAAGGAAAACGAGAAGTCGGGCATCAAGGTCACGATGCTGGCCTTCCTGATCAAGGCCGTGGTCGCGGCCCTGAAGAAATTCCCCGAGTTCAACGCCTCGCTGGACGGCGACAACCTGGTGCTCAAGCAGTACTACCACATCGGCTTTGCCGCCGACACGCCCAACGGGCTGGTGGTGCCGGTGATCCGCGATGCCGACAAGAAGGGCATTCTGCAGATCGCCCAGGAAATGACCGACCTGTCCAAGAAGGCGCGCGATGGCAAGATCTCGCCCTCCGAAATGCAGGGCGGCTGCTTCTCGATCTCGTCCCTGGGCGGCATCGGCGGCACCTCGTTCACCCCCATCATCAACGCTCCTGAAGTGGCGATCCTGGGCGTGTCGCGGTCCGCGCACAAGCCCGTGTGGGACGGCAAGCAGTTCGTGCCGCGCCTGATCGTGCCGCTGTCGCTGTCGTACGACCACCGCGTCATCGACGGCGCCTCCGCCGCGCGCTTCAACGCCTATCTGGGCGCCTTGCTGGCCGACTTCCGCCGCATCGCGCTGTAAACGGGGAGCCCTATGAGCAATACCGTTCAAATCAAAGTGCCGGACATCGGCGACTTCAAGGAAGTGGAAGTCATCGAAGTGCTGGTCGCCGTGGGCGACACGATCAAGCCCGAGCAGAGCCTGATCACCGTCGAGTCCGACAAGGCCTCGATGGAAATCCCCGCGTCGCAGGGCGGCGTGGTGAAGTCCATCAACGTGAAGGTCGGCGACAAGGTTGCCGAAGGCACGGTCGTGCTGGAAGTGGAAGCTGCTGCGGGTGCCGCCGCAGCCGCCGCGCCCACCGCCAAGGAAGCCCCGAAGGCTGCCGAGGCGCCCAAGCAGGCCGCTGCGACTCCGGCCGCCGCGCCTGCTGCCGCGCCCGCCGCGGCCAGCTTCAAGGGCTCGGCCGACGGCGAGTACGACATGCTGGTGCTGGGCGCCGGCCCCGGCGGCTACTCCGCCGCCTTCCGCGCCGCCGACCTGGGCCTGTCCGTGGTCCTGGTGGAGCGCTACGACACCCTGGGCGGCGTCTGCCTGAACGTGGGCTGCATTCCGTCCAAGGCGCTGCTGCACAACGCTGCCATCATCGACGAAGCCCGCGAACTGGCTGCCCACGGCATCAGCTTCGGCGAGCCCAAGATCGACCTGGACAAGCTGCGCGGCTACAAGGACAGCGTGGTCGCCAAGCTGACCGGCGGCTTGGCCGGTATGGCCAAGGCGCGCAAGGTCACCGTGGTGCATGGCGTGGGCGAATTTGCCGACCCTAACCACCTGACCGTCAAGGCCGCCGACGGCAAGACCCAGACCCTGCGCTTCAAGCAAGCCATCATCGCCGCCGGCAGCCAGTCGGTGAAGCTGCCGTTCCTGCCCCAGGACGACCGCATCGTCGACTCTACCGGCGCCTTGCTGCTGCGTGAAGTGCCCAAGAAGATGCTCATCGTCGGCGGCGGCATCATCGGCCTGGAAATGGGCACGGTGTACTCCACCCTGGGCGCGCGCCTGGACGTGGTGGAAATGCTGGACGGCCTGATGCAGGGCGCCGACCGCGACCTGGTCAAGGTATGGCAGAAGAAGAACGCCTACCGCTTCGACAACATCATGTTGAAGACCAAGACCGTGGGCGCGGAAGCCAAGAAGGACGGCATCTACGTCAGCTTCGAAGGCGAAGGCGCTCCCAAGGAGCCGCAACGCTACGATCTGGTGCTGCAGGCCGTGGGCCGCAGCCCCAACGGCAAGAAGATCGGCGCCGACAAGGCGGGCATCGCCGTGACCGACCGCGGTTTTATCGAGGTCGATCGCCAGATGCGCACCAACGTGCCGCACATCTACGCCATCGGCGACATCGTCGGCCAGCCCATGCTGGCCCACAAGGCGGTGCATGAAGGCCACGTTGCCGCCGAAGCCGCCGCAGGCCAGAAGTCCTTCTTCGACGCCCGCGTCATCCCGTCGGTGGCCTACACCGATCCGGAAGTGGCCTGGGTCGGGCTGACCGAGGACGAAGCCAAGAAGCAGGGCATCAAGATCGAGAAGGGCGTGTTCCCCTGGGCCGCCTCCGGCCGCGCCATCGCCAATGGCCGTGACGAAGGCTTCACCAAGCTCATCTTCGACGCGGAAACGCATCGCATCCTGGGCGGCAGCATCGTCGGCACCCACGCCGGCGACCTGATCAGCGAACTGGCCCTGGCCGTGGAAATGGGCGCGGACGTCGTCGACATCGCCAAGACCATCCACCCGCACCCGACCCTGGGTGAATCGGTGGGCATGGCCGCGGAAGTCGCCGAAGGCGTCTGCACCGACTTGCCGCCGATGAAGAAGAAGTAAGGCGCAAGGGCGGCCATGCCGCCCGCGCAATGCAAAAGCGCCGGCCCTGGATAGGGGACCGGCGCTTTTTTTGTGCGCGTACGGCGCGGGACGTTCAGGCGTGCGTGTCGATGCGCGAACCCAGCGTCGCGTCCACGGCCAGCACGGGTAGCGACTGCATCAACGTCAGGGCCGTGTCCGCCTGGGCATTGAGGGCCTTTTTCAGCACGCGGGTCTGCACTTCCTGCATGAGGTTCGCGTCCTGCATGGCCAGGGCGGTATTGACGGTACTGCTGATCGATGCGTCCATGCTGGATGTCCTAGTGTGTGGAAGACGGCTCAAACCGACACCGGATTATCGCGTGGACGGCGCTGTAATGCACGAGTTTCGTGACCGAAAACGCCCGCGCTCACGCAGCGACCGTAATCCCCGGCGCATGCGTGCGCCGCGCGGGTTCGACCACGATCTCTACATGCTGATCCAGCGACACCAAGGCCCGCATCAAACGCTCCAGCGAGATGTTCTGCAGCTTGTAGCGACGAATCTGCGAAACCTTGGGCTGGGTCATGCCCGTAAGCGCAGCGGCTTCGATCTGGCTGATCCCCCGCTGATCGATCAATTCATTGAGCTTGAGCGCCAACGCCGCCTTGGCCGACAGTTCCGCGGCATCTTCGAAACCCAGGTCCAGCAAGACGTTGTTGGTGCCTGGAGAATGTTCTTTACGTGTCATGGCTTGCTCCCGCCGGATTCGTACCGGGCCAGTACTGCCTTCAAGCGCTTCTGGATAAGCGTGATATCCGGCTGTGGCGTGGCGATGCCGGACTTGGACTTCTTCTGGAAAGCGTGCAGTACGTGGACGGCGTCAACCACTCGCACGGTATAGACCGCCCGGAAGGTATCGCCAAGGTAGTCATCGACCAGCTCGTACACTCGCGGGCCCAATCCCTTCCATGGTTTGGCCGTGACCGGCATGCCACCCAGCTGGACGACGAACAGGGCGACACCCATATCCTTCTGGACGTCGATGGGAAATTTCTTGAAGTCCTTCTTGGCGGATCCTTCCCAGTACAGCAGCTTTCTTTCCATGATTATATCCGTTCGGATATATGTCTCAAGTCCTCAGAGCTTTGCTACGGGCGGCGCATTCCGGGTGGGCGCGCCGCGTCAGGTCGTGGTGGATGCGCGACGAATATCGGTAGGGGCTTTGCCATGGCTGCGCGGACGGGGTTGGGCAGCAGGCAGGATAGGCCTGCGAGGACTGGCGCGGTTGTATAGAGGGATCGTTTCAGCACGCGGGTGCAGGTCGGCACAGGCCCGCCAGCGGTCGAGGGCGTCAATGCGATGGCGCTCCATCTTCGTTCCGGATAGCCATCAAATCGCCCAGCCTTGAAATGAAGCCTGCGGCCTCAAGGCCGGTGCGGGCATTCCTTGATCGTGCCCCAAGCCCGATGCGGCTCGCAGTATTGCTTGCGTGCCGCCCAGGCGCAATCCGGACGTTCGAAAAAGCCCAGCGTTGCGCAACGCGCCAATTCGCCCTTCAATTCGCCGACCCAGGCCAGCGGATCCTGCGCGGGAATCTCGGTGATTCGCAAAGTGGACAGGGGGGCGGAGGCTGGTGCTTCCGCTGTTTGCTCGACAGGGCGTGGCGCGGTGGCGTGTTCCTGGTCAGCGGGAGCGGCCGGTTGAGATTGACCGGGGGCGTGCTCCGGGGCAACGACCGCTACGGTCGCGGAATCCGGCGGCGCAGTTGCCGGCGCTGTTTCCGATGGGGCGGGCGCTTGTTCGAGCGTGGCCGGCACGGGATTCGAGGGAACCGGCTCGGGTGCGGCCTCCAGGGCGGGCAACGGCGCTAGTGGCATTCGTACCGGGCCGGCCGCGGTCGAACCCGAGCGCGGAGTATTCGGCGAAGTCCATGACACGACCAGCAGCACCAATGCGCCGTAAATGGCAAGCGTGTAGAGCACAGTCAGGGTGGCACAGCCTAGCCGCTTCCCGCTGATCGGCCGCGAACTTTCGCGTCTCAGCAGTCTGCGCCAACCCATCAGCGCTGCGCCGGGGGCCGAAATCAGCGACCAGCCGAGCCGCCGGACCAGTCCGGGCTTGCGAGAAGGGAGGGCGGCCTCTGCCTGGGCGGCCAGCAATTCGCGCAGGGCGCGGTTTTCTTCACGTAACTGGAACGTCGGGTCCACCGGCGCCTGAGCGTGTGGATCCGGGGAGCTGTCATGCTGAGTAGCGAGCGGATCTGGAGGCGTGGCGGTCATGATTCTGAAAAAAAATGATACAAACTCTGCGGCGCCAATTATGCCCGCGAGGCTGGCCAGGCAAAAAAAAGAACAAGCATGCAAAAGGCCGTCAGTCTTGTTGCGTAAGTGGGCAGCGGCTGCCCGGCCATTACGCAAGAACCGGCGAAAAAGCCCGTCATTTCGCCCATTTCCGCCCTTAGACCCGCTGCTATGCTCCCCCGCTATTACCTTGCCCGTGGAGTACGGATTGAACGCGCCTGACCGAGTCCCTGAAGACTCATTCGCCATAGACTTGGCTCCTCCCGTGACCGATCCGGCCATCAGCTATCTATGTTCGCCCGGCCAACTGCGGGCTGCGGCTTTCCTCTACGGAATGGAAACCGTGCCGCTGGAACGGGCGCGTGTGCTGGAACTCGGTTGCGGCGCGGGCAGCAATCTCATGCCCTTTGCGGCTGCCTACCCCCAGGCGCAGGTGGTCGGCGTGGATCCCGACGCGCGCCGAATCGAAGCCGGCCGCCGCGCTGCGGCGTCTATCGGACTGGACAATCTGACTCTGCATGCGCTGCCGTTCGCCGAGATCACCCAGGAATTCGGCGAGTTTGACTACATCATCGCCCACGACGTCTTCAGCACGCTCGATCGGGATGGCGCCAGCGACTTGCTGCGCATCTGTCGCCTGAACCTGGCGTTCGAGGGCGTCGGCCACATCAGTTTCGACGCCTATCCCGGCGCCAAGGCAACCGAGATCGTGCGCGAAGCCGTGTTGATGCATGCGCAGTCGGCAGGCAGCCCCGAAGAGCAGGTGGCGGCGGCGCGCGCGGCGCTGGGCATGTTTACCGACGGCGTTTCCGCCGCCAACCCCTTGGCAGGAGCCCTGCACGAAGCCGCTACCCGTTTCGCCCAGGCGCTCGATGAACAGGGGCCGGCGGGTTTGAGCATGCTCGGACGCCAGCCATACTATTACGCCGAATTCGCCGACATGGCGGCGCAGTTCGGCATGATCTGCGTGGGCGATGTCGAACCGCGCCACGAAATGGCGCCGAACTACGGCACCAACGTGTCGCTGACCCAGAGCCTGCTCGGGTTCGGCAAGCCGCCCGTGCTGCGCCAGCAATACCTGGACTTCTCGGTCGGCAGGGCCTATCGCCGCGCACTGCTGACGCACCACGAACGTGGGCAGGAAGTGCTACCTCGTCCTGACATGACGCGCCTGGCCAAGCTGCGCTGGGCAGGAAGTTTCCGCCGCATTGCCGCCGGCTTGCGCGATCCAAAGCAGGCCCATTTCGTTACGCACGCCAGGCAGACGCTCAGCACGGATGACCGCGTGCAGGAAGCCATTGCGGACGTGCTTGGACATGTCTGGCCGGCTTCCGTATCCGGCGCTGCGCTGGTTCAACACGTGGCGGAAAAGAAGCTGGCGACGGCGATGCCGGCCGAAGAGGCCGTGGGCCGAGCGCTGCAATCCTTGTTCGACAATGGCATCGGTCGCTACAGCGTGGACAAGACGCCCTACGACCAGGCTGGCGCCTTGCGGCTCGTCCCTGGCGTGCTGGCGGCGGTTGACGGCAGTGCGCCGCTGTTCAACTTGTGGCATGAAACGGTGGCCGCGCAGTTCGCCTCGAACGACATCCCGGCATTGAGGCGCCTGGCGGACGGCGCTGCGGCGCAGGACTTGCGCGAGCAGGTGCAGATTGAAGCCATGCCCATGATGTTCAGTTCGGCCGGCGACTTCCTGGCGCCGACGCAGCAGGATGAGCCCGGCGTCTTCAAGGCCGCCGTCGACGGCCTGTTGGACCATTTGAAGCATTTCGGCCTGATCGTGTCGGATGCGCAGAGTTGGTGCGCGTATCTGGAAGACGCGCTGCGCGAATCCGATGGTCGGGGGCCATATTGGAGTCTCTATATCGACGCGCTGGCGCGGCGCAATTTTGAACAGCGCCGGGCAGGCGGCCTGCCGACGGCGGGCCGCGCCCAGGCGGTCAGCAAGTCGGTGCTCAAGGAAGCGCACGATTTGGCGACGCAGTTGAACGCCAGGCGCGATGGCGATTTCGAGGCGCGGGCCCGCGACCTGGTCAAGCGCGCGCCGGATTACGGCTCGGCCTGGGAAGTGCTCGGTACGGTGTTGCGCGAAACCGGCAAGGCGGACGAATCGCTGGGCGCCTTCCTGGGCGCGCTGCGGGCAGGAGGCGAAGATGCGGATTGCTATGTCGCAATGGCCATGTCCCTGCGCGCATTGCGACGTCCGGTGGAACTGGACGCCGCCTGCCGCCGCGCGCTGGAGCTGGTCCCGGATCATCCCCAGGCCCTGAACGTACTGGCGAATTGCTATCGCAGCGCCGCCCGGTTCCATGAGGCCGTTGCCACGTTCCGACGCATCCTTGAGCTCAATCCGGACAGTATCGAAGCGTGCGGAAACCTGGGTGTGGCCCTGGCGGACATGGGGGATTTCGCTGGCGCGGAAGAGCAGTATCTGCGCGTGCTGGCCGCCCAGCCCGACAGCCCAACCGTGCAGAACGCATACTTTTTCGGTATGAACTATTTTCCGGATCGAACCCCGGAAGAGATTTTCGAAATCTACCGTTCGTACGACGAGCGTCTATGCGCGCCGCACCGGGCATTTTGGAAACCCCATGGGAATATGCGGAATCCGGACCGGAAATTGCGCATCGGCTATGTCTCGCCGGATTTCCGCAACCACCCGGTGCGCCTGTTCCTGGCGCCTTTGATGGCCCAGCACGACAAGTCGGCGTTCGAAGTCTACGCGTATGCCCAACTGGACCAGGAAGACGAAGGCACCGCACAGTTCAAGGACTATGCCGATCACTGGTTGAGGACCAATGGCCTGTCGCATGACGCGCTGGCGCAGCGCATACGCGATGACCAGATCGATGTGCTGGTGGACCTGGCCGGCCACACTTCGCATAACCGCTTGGCCACTTTCGCGCGCAGGCCGGCGCCCGTGCAGGTGACCTGGCTGGGTTTCGGCTGCACGACCGGCCTGTCCGCCATCGACTACATCCTGATGGATGACGAGATGGCGCCACCTGGAACCGACCATCTGTTCGTCGAAAAGCCGTGGCGCCTGGACAAGACGAACTTCGCGTACCGGCCGAAGGTGGGCATGGGCGAGGTTTCCGATCTGCCGGCGTTGAGCAATGGCCACGTCCGCTTTGTCACGCTGTCCCGAGCGATCCGCTTCAACTACCGGGTCGTGCGCGCCTGGGCGGAGATCTTGCGCCGGGTGCCGGGTTCGTGCCTGGTGGTCGACAGCAACAGCTATTTCTCTGAGCGGATGCGTAGCGACCTGCTTCAGGCCTTCGGCCGGCACGGTATCGACCCGGACCGGCTGGAAATCGGGTTCCATTCGCCGCCCTGGGACGTGCTGCGCGGCGCGGACATCACGCTGGACTGCTTTCCGCACAATTCGGGCACGACCCTGTTCGAGAGCCTCTACATGGGCCTGCCGTACGTGACCTTGGCCGGCCCCCTGGGCGTCGGCCGGATCGGGGCTTCGACGCTGTCGGGCCTGGGGCGGCGCGAATGGATCGCGCAGACGGAAGCCGAGTACGTGGAAAAAGTGGTGGCAATGGCCAGCGACATCCCCGAGCTGGCGCGCATACGCGCCGGCTTGCGCCAGGAAATGCAGGCCAGCGCCTTGATGGATGAAACCGGCTTCGCCCGCAAGGTCGAGCAAGCCTATCGCGACATGTTCAAAAAGTGGTGTGAAGGATCCGTATGAAGGCCGTCATTCTCGCGGGGGGGCTGGGTACCCGCATTTCCGAAGAAACCCACGTCAAGCCCAAGCCGATGGTCGAGATCGGCGGTCGCCCGATACTGTGGCACATCATGAAGATGTACTCCGCCCACGGCGTGAATGATTTCATCATTTGCTGCGGCTACAAGGGTTACGTCATCAAGGAATACTTCGCCAATTACTTCCTGCACATGTCGGACGTGACGTTCGACATGGCCAAGAATCAGATGGAAGTGCATCAACGCCATGCGGAGCCGTGGCGCGTGACGCTGGTGGATACCGGCGACGACACCATGACCGGCGGCCGCCTGAAACGCGTCGCCAGCTACGTCAAGGAAGAGGAGGCGTTCTGCTTCACCTATGGCGACGGCGTGGCGGATGTGGACATATCTGCGCTGATCGCCTTCCATCACAAGCATGGCAAGCTGGCGACGGTGACGGCGGTCCAGCCGCCTGGCCGTTATGGCGCGCTGAAGATGGAAGATGACCTGGTCGCCGGGTTCACGGAAAAGCCGCGCGGCGATGGCGGTTTGATCAACGGCGGCTTCTTCGTGCTGTCGCCCAAGGTTCTGCCCCTGATCGAGGCCGACCATATCTCCTGGGAAATGGAACCCCTGGAATCGCTGGCCAAGGGCGGCGACCTGATGGCATTCAAGCACGCGGGCTTCTGGCAGCCGATGGACACGCTGCGCGAAAAACGCATGCTCGAGTCCCTGTGGGAGGCGGGCAAGGCCCCGTGGAGAATGTGGTGAACGTAGCGTCCGGCGCCTTCTGGCACGGCAAACGCGTCCTGCTCACCGGACACACCGGCTTCAAGGGCGGCTGGCTGGCCCTTTGGCTGCACAAGCTCGGGGCGGAGGTCGTAGGCGTGGCGTTGCCGCCCGCCGCGGACCGGCCCAGCCTGTTCGAATCGGCAGCGATCGGCGGCGTGGTCCAGAGCCATTTCTGCGATATCCGGGACGCCCAGGCCTTGGCTGCCATTGTGCGCCAAGCCCGGCCCGAGATCGTGCTGCACCTGGCGGCGCAGCCGCTGGTGCGGGCTAGCTACCGCGAGCCCTTGCAGACCTTCGACACCAACGTCATGGGCACGGCGAACCTGCTGGACGCGTTGCGCGGACTGTCGGAAGTTCGCGTGGCGCTGTGTATTACCACCGACAAGGTCTATCGCAACGAAGAATGGCCGTATCCCTACCGCGAGACGGATGCTTTGGGGGGACATGATCCCTACAGCGCCAGCAAGGCGGCGGCCGAGCTGGTGGCCGCGTGCTACCGCGACGCCTTCCTGCGCCAGCAGGGCGTGGCGCTGGCCACGGCGCGGGCGGGCAATGTGATCGGGGGAGGGGACTGGTCCGAAGACCGGCTGCTGCCCGATGCCGTGCGCGCCTGGCAAGGCGGCGGGGTGTTGGAAATACGCAGTCCGGATTCGGTGCGGCCCTGGCAGCACGTGCTGGAGCCGCTGGCGGGCTACATGCGCCTGGCAGAGGCTCTGTGGACGCGGTCGGAACTGGCCGGTCCGTACAACTTCGGCCCGCCGTCGCAAGACACGGCAACAGTGCGCGAAGTGGTCGAGCTGGCGCGCGAGGCCTATGGCCGAGGCGGCGTGACGTATGGCCAGTCCAGCAACGGTCCGCATGAAGCGGGCCTGCTGGCACTGGATACGGCGCGTTCCCGGGCGGTGCTGGGCGTGCAGGCGCGCTGGTCGCTGGCCGCGAGCGTGGCCGAGACGATGCGCTGGTATCGCGCGTACCAGGAAGGGGCCAACGCCCGTGTCCTGTGCGACGCCCAAATTGCGGCGTTTGGGCCGGTCTGAACTGGCTGGCCGCCGCTTCAAGAACACAACGGTTTTAGAGATAAGCAATGAACCCTAATGAAATCCGTGCGCAGATCGCTCAGTTGGTCGATCAGTATCACGAGTCCCAGGAACGAGAGCGCACGCCCTATGAGCCGGGCAAGACAGCGGTGCCGCCGTCCGGAAAGCTGATCGGCGCAGCCGAGCTCAAGGCGATGGTCGACGCCTCCCTGGACGGCTGGCTGACGACCGGGCGCTTCAACGAAGCATTTGAACAGCGCCTGGCACAGTACCTCGGTGTTAAACACCTGATCACGGTCAATTCCGGTTCGTCCGCCAACCTGGTGGCATTTTCGACGCTGACCTCGCCCAAGCTGGGCGAACGCGCGATCCGCCGCGGCGACGAGGTAATAGGCGTGGCGGCGGGCTTCCCCACGACTGTGAACCCCATCCTGCAATTTGGCGCGGTTCCGGTATTCGTCGATGTCGAGCTGGGCACGTACAACGTGGACGCTAGCCGCCTGGAGGCCGCGATCACGCCGCGCACCAAGGCCATCATGCTCGCCCATACGCTGGGCAATCCGTACAACCTGGACGCGGTCACGGCCTTGTGCAAGAAGTATGGCCTGTGGCTGATCGAGGACTGTTGCGACGCCCTGGGTTCGACCTATAACGGCCGCATGGTCGGCACGTTCGGCGATATCGGCACGCTCAGCTTCTATCCCGCGCATCACATCACGATGGGTGAGGGAGGGGCAGTCTTCACCAACGATCCGCATCTGAAGCTGATCGCCGAGTCGTTCCGCGACTGGGGGCGTGACTGCTACTGTGCGCCGGGCAAGGACAATACCTGCGGCCGCCGCTTCTGCCAGAAGCTTGGCAGCCTGCCCGAAGGCTACGACCACAAGTACACCTACTCGCACATCGGCTACAACCTGAAGATCACGGACATGCAGGCCGCCTGCGGCCTGGCGCAACTGGATCGGGTGGAGGAGTTCGTGGCCCGGCGCAAGGAGAACTTCCGTTTCCTGAAGGAACGGCTGGCGTCGTGCGAGGAATTCCTGATCCTGCCTGAAGCGACCCCCGGATCGGACCCGTCGTGGTTCGGTTTCCCGATTACCTTGCGGCCCGAGGCCGATGCGCGCCGCGTCGACCTCCTGACCTACCTGGATCAGGACAAGGTCGGAACGCGCCTGCTGTTCGCCGGCAACCTGACGCGTCAACCTTCCATGGTCGGCCAGAACTACCGCGTATCGGGAGATCTCACCAACACCGAAATCATCATGCAGAACACCTTCTGGATTGGCGTTCAGCCCGCGCTCACACGCGAGATGCTGGAATACGCGGCAAGCCGGATCGAACTGTTCTTCGGCCAGGGTTTCTGACATGCGAGTCGAAGCCCTGGCGATCCCGGGCTGCTATCTGCTGACCCTGCCATGCTTCCCGGACGCGCGCGGCGAGTTCCGCAAACTGCTGCATGCGCCGTCGCTGGCGGCGCTGGGGCTGGAGACCGGATTCGTCGAATCCTACGTCTCGGTTTCGCACCGCGGGGTGCTGCGCGGCCTGCATTTTCAGCTGCCGCCGTCCGACCACGCCAAACTGGTTTCCTGCCTGACGGGGCGCGCGCGCGACGGCCTGCTGGACTTGCGCCGGGGCTCTCCGACTTACGGGCAATCGCTGTCGCTGATGCTGGATGGCACGGTGCCGCAGGCCCTATACGTGCCTCGCGGTGTGGCCCATGGCTTTGCCGCGCACAGCGATGGCACCGCGCTGCTGTACTACACGACTACTGTCCATGATCCCGAGCGTGACGCGGGCGTACACGCGGACAGCGCGGGCATCGATTGGTGGGCGGGCGCGGCCGATGTAGGCGTGCCCATCATGTCGCCCCGCGACGCCGCGCTGCCGCGGTTCCAGGACTTCGAGTCGCCTTTTATCCACGGTGAATCGGCATGAGCCTGTGCGTACTGGTCACGGGCGCAAGCGGCTATGCGGGCGGGGTCATTGCCGCGCGCCTGCGCGCTCTGGGCATGTCGGTGATCACGGCCGGCCGGGCCAGCGCCAATGACCTGCGGCTGGATCTGGCCGATCCGCGTGGCGTAGCGGGCCTGGACCTGCCCGCCGGCATCGACGCTTGCGTGCACGCTGCCGCGATGCATGAGGTGGCTTGCCGGGCAGACCCGCAGGCCGCCTACGTGGTCAATGTTGCCGGCACCCGCGCCTTGTTGCAGGCCTGCGAACGGGCAGGCATCCGCCGTCTGGCATACATCTCGACGTTTCACGTATACGGCCGGCCGGAGGGCGACTTGGACGAGTCCGCTCCACCCACACCGGCCAACGATTACGGTTTGACGCATCTACAGGCTGAACAGCTATTCGAAATGGCGGCTGGCAGCATGAACGCTTCGGTCGATATCCTGCGGCCCGCCAATCTGTACGGCGCGCCTGCCTCCTGGGACGGCTTCGACCGCTGGACGCTGGCGCCGTTTGATTTTTGCCGGCAGGCGGCGCGGGACGGCCGGATCGTCCTGCACGGCCAGGGACGGGCCGTACGTAATTATCTGGATGCCGCGCATGTCGCCGAGGTCGTGGCCGAGCGCCTGCAAGGGCCGGGATCAGGCCTGACGCACTTGGCGGGCGAGGACTGGCGTATCCGCGACCTTGCGGAGCTGGCCGCGGCTCAGGCCAGCGCCTGCCTGGGCAGGTCGGTGGTGGTGCAGACGGGAGAAGCCCAGGAGATACAGGCACCTGCGTATCGCTATCGTTCCCGGACATTGGTTCCGCGCGAAGGCGACGAACGCGCCGCGATGGCCGCCTTTCTGACCCGGACGCTGGCGCATCTGACGGAGTGCAAGGCATGAACCGGATTTCAACGCTGGCAAAAATCTCCCCATTGGCCGATATCGAACGCTCGGTGCGCGGCAATGCCGTGGTGATCGGCGATCACGTCACAATAGACAGCTTCGTGAAGATCAAATTCGCGGGCGGCGACGGCGACGTGCATATCGACGACCAGGTCTATCTGAATTCGGGTGTGGTGATCTATTCGGGCAATGGCATCCGTATCGGCCGCGGCACGCTGATTGCCGCCAATACGACCCTGGCGCCCACCAACCACGAATACCGCAGCCGCGACCAGACGATCATCGAGCAGCGTTTCATGCCCAGCAAGGGCGGCATAGTCATCGAGGACGATTGCTGGATCGGCGCCAACTGCGTATTGCTGGATGGCTGCATCCTGCGGCGCGGCTGTGTCGTGGCGGCCGGCACGGTCTTGCGTGGCGAATGGCCTGAGTATGCGGTGATCGGCGGCAGTCCCGCAGCGGTGATGCGCTATCGCGAATCCGCTGGGAAGTAAGAGTTTAGGAGTTTGGCAATGACATCGTCGACAAAGGGCGGCCAAGGTGCCGCCGGCGGACAAAAAATAGGTTTGAACGAAGCGTTCGAATTGGCCGTGCGCCATTGGCGGGAAGGCAAGCGCGCGGAAGCGGCCCACATCAATGGGCAGATCCTCGGCGCCCGTCCCGGACATCAGGGGGCGCGTCATCTGAAGATGACGCTGGAGCACGGCGTGCAGGGCCTGGCCTTTACCGCGCTGCGCCTCTCCGACCCGGAGCTCTACAGCATCGGAGACTATAGCTACGGCACGCCGTCGGTGTTTCCGCACAATCAGCCACACGAGCCCGCGCGCTTGTCCATCGGCAATTTCTGCACGATCGGGCACGAGGTTGAAATCATCCTGGGTGCATATCATCGCCAGGATACCTATACGATCTATCCGTTCTCGGCCCCCCATTTCGGAACCTTGTTTTCCTCCACCCGCCAGATCACCGATTACTCCACCACGAAGGGCGGGGTATCGATCGGCCATGACGTCTGGATCGGCGCCGGCAGCAAGATCATGGCGGGCGTGACGATAGGCACGGGCGCGGTCATCGGCGCGGGCTCGATAGTGACGCGCGACGTTGGTGCGTATGAAATCTGGGCAGGCAATCCCGCGCAGTTCCGCCGCCGCCGATTTGACCAGGAGGTCGCGGACCGCCTGATGGCGCTGCGCTGGTGGGATTGGCCCAAGGACCTCATCGAGCGCCATGCGCGCGACATCATGCGCGGCACGCCCGAAGCGCTCGACGCGTTGGCGCAGGGCCACGACGCCTGGCTTGCGGGATTGCGCAAGGGCGTCACGGCGCCTTTTGAAATGCTGCAAGGCAGGTCAGGGTTGTTGCGCGCCCGCCGCTCATCCGACTGGCGCGAAGGTCGTCCGACCTGGGTGGTGTTGCACGGTTCGCTGGGCAATATCGCGACCGTGCAAGGCATTGAAAAGCATCTTTCGGACATGAACCTGCTGTTTGTCGACCTGCCGGGTTGCGGCGGCAGCACGGCGCCGGCGGATATGTCCGTGGACGGCTTTGCCGACGAACTATTGCCTGCGCTGCTTGCCGCGGTTCCCGGAGGATTCGGCGTGCTGGGTGCCTCTTTTGGTGGCAGCGTCGCATTGGCCATTGCGCGCCGCTCGTCGCGGTGCACTTCCGTCGTGCTGTTGGACACGCCATTCAGCGCAGCAAAACTCTGGCATAACCATGCATTCCTGCGCGGCGCGATCGCCTCTCGGCCCGATGACCGCTATCTGCGCAGCTTCGCGCTGGAGATTTATGGCGTGACGCCCACGGCTGCCGTGGAACGCGAGTACTGGCATTTGTTGGATGGCATCGCCGTGCCGGTGCTGGTGGTGAGCGGCGACGTGCCGACGCTGCCGCAACGCAAGATGCCGCCCGTGCCGTGCTGCCTGGACGAGGCGGATCTGGCGCAACTGCGCGGCCTGGGTTGCCGCATCGAGCGGGTGAAAGGCGGCCACGATCTCATCAATGACAATCCGGCCGCCGTGGCGGCGCTGGTGCGGTCTGCAGAAACGGTTGTGGCCTGAAGGATGAGATAGACCCAGCTCTGCGCGATGCGGCGCTGAATGAAGCAAGAAACGAGAATGGGCGGAATTGGATTCCGCCCATTTTTTTGTCTCTGCGTCACGAGGGAAGAGGGCCGCCCGCCATAAAAAAACCAGCCCGGAGGCTGGTTTTTGGTACTGCTTCGGTGCGAACAAGGGAAGCAACTTGCCTTCCCCTGCTGCCCCGCAGGACTGTCCGCTGGAATTAACGCAGCAGCGACAGAACCGTTTGCGGCACTTGGTTGGCCTGGGCCAGAACCGAGGTGCCAGCCTGTTGCAGGATCTGAGCCTTGGTCATGTTCGACACTTCCGTGGCGTAGTCGGCATCTTCGATGCGCGAACGAGCGGCGGACAGGTTGTTGATCGTGTTGTTCAGGTTGGCAACGGTCGATTCGAAGCGGTTCTGAATCGCACCCAGCGAGCTGCGCTGCGAGTCGATGTTCTGCAGAGCCTTGTCCAGACCGGCCAGCGGGTTGGCCGTTGCGCCCTTGTTCAGGCTGGTCAGCGGGATCGAATCGGTCTTCAGCGTGAACTTGGCGGTAGTGGTCGGGGCCGTCGTGGTGTCGGCATCCTTCGGGTTCACGGCGATGTAGTAGCTGCCGGAAGCGCCCGAAGCGACGTCGAAGCCCTTGGCCTTCAGGTTGCCGGATTCGGTAGCGTCAGCGGCAGTGATGTCGACCTTGACGAACCAGTTGCCATTGTCGTCAGCTTGAGCTTGCGTGCCAACGGAAACGCTCGAGTTGGCGACACCCAGACGACCGGCCAGATCACCGGAGGTACCTTCGGCAACGGTGTTGCTGGTGACGGAGGTGGTCGAGCCGTAAGCGGCCTTGTATTCCGTACCGCTCAGATTGGTCAGAGTGCCACGCGGGCCGGAGACGTTGAAGCCGTCCAGACCCAGGGTCTTGGCGGTGACTTCCTTCAGGTCGATCGTGATGGTTTCGCCGTCGTTGGCGCCAACTTGGATCGTCAGCTTGTTGTCCTTGGCCAGGACGTTCACGCCGTTGAACTGGGTTTGGGCCGACACGCGGTCGATTTCGTCCAGGCGCTGCTTGATTTCAGCTTGGATCGAGTCCAGGTCGGTCGGCGAGTTCGTGCCGCTGGTGGCTTGAACCGACAGCTGACGCACGCGCTGCAGGTTGTTGTTGATTTCGTTCAGCGCGCCTTCGGTCGTTTGAGCGATCGAGATGCCGTCGTTGGCGTTGCGGGCGGCTTGGGTCAGGCCCTTGATGTTCGCGGTGAAGCGGTTGGCGATGGCTTGGCCAGCGGCGTCGTCCTTGGCGCTGTTGATGCGCAGGCCGGAGGACAGGCGCTCGATGGCGCTGCCCAGTGCCGATTGCGACTTGTTCAGGTTGTTTTGAGCAACCATCGAGAGGTAGTTGGTATTGATAACGGCAGCCATGTTGGTGCTCCCAAGAGAGAAAGGCTTCTTCAAACCGGGCAGCGACGCCGCCCACTGGTGTTAACGGGAAAGTTCGTCGACTTTGTGTCTAGGAATCTCTCCGTTGCCAGGATTACGGCAGTCCAAAATCAATCTTTAGCGCTATTTCGCGAAAGTCGACATTTTTCTTGGATTCACCGGAGGAGGGCGTGTCCGGTGCCGTGACGCACTGTATCGGGCAGGCGCTACACAAGCCGTGTTGTCTCTGTGTAGAGATGGGCGCCGTGGCAACCTCTTACAGGAAAGAAGCCCGGAGCGGATGTGCCGGTAGCGCTGGTGACCAGACGGCAGCAATGAAAACGGACGCGATACGCGTCCGTGTTGCCGACAGCCTTTGCCCTCCTGGGCTCGTTCCTGCGGGGTGCTGATTCAGATCCTAGATCACCTGGGCGATCTGCCCATCCTGGGGCAGTTCCTGCCAAGCCTGTTCCTTCAGCTTCACCCGGATCCGCGCGGTCGCCTGCGACCGCAACTGGCATACCCGCGCCTCGGTCACATTGAGGATCGCGCCAATTTCCTTCAGGTTCAGCCCCTGTTCGTAGCAAAGCGACAACAGCAGTTTTTCACGCTCGGGGAGGGTGTCGATGGCGTGGACCAGCGCCTGCCGGAAGTCGCCTGCCAGGAGCGAATCCAGCGGATTGCCGCCCGCCGCGCCGTGGTTCAGGGTGGCAGCCCAGTCGGATTGGCCGCTGGCCGAGTCGGGTTCGGTGGCGAAGTCCTCGTAGTGCACGATCTGAACGCCCTGGGCGTCGTGCAGCAGCGATTGGTAGTCGCCCAGCGGCATCTCGAGTTGTTGCGCGATTTCGGCTTCGCTTGGCGCGCGCATCAAACGCTGTTCGAGCTGCTGGATGGCCTGTTCGATCTTGCGCGCCTTGGCGCGGACGCTACGGGGCAGCCAGTCCTGGCCGCGCAGTTCGTCCAGCATCGCGCCGCGGATGCGGGTGGTGGCATAGGTCTCGAACTGGGCGTCAGCCGTTTCCTGATAACGGCGCACGGCGTCGAGCAGGCCAATCATGCCGGCTTGTATCAGGTCGTCGAGTTCTACGCTGGCGGGTAGCCGGGCGAGCAATTGCAGGGCCAGCTTCCGCACTAGCGGGGCATATTCGACCAGGCTGTCATCTGCGTGAGGCATTGCGGGAATGTCGGGCGGGTCCATCGTGGCGCGTAAGCTGTTGTCAATTTGCGACATTGTCGACAAACGCGCGGCTGAGCTAAAGCTAGGTGGATTTAATGATCTGCAAGGTGCCATTGTCGGCAAACAACACCGTTTCATTCCTCAAAGTACGCAATGTTTTGAATGCTTATTTGGCAAATTGACGTAAATTTGTCCGAAACTTATATGTCAAGGTGTATCGGAAAAGGTAAGTTGCGCAACATCAACAAAGTTTTGTCATATAAGTCATAGAAAATGACATCAGCTGTGGTAAATTTTACTTAAATTGCGAACAAATGATACATTTCGCATCAATGCAAGGTGTATCGGACGTGAAGGCAACGGGATTCCGGTGCTTTTGCTTACATGAGCCCCCATCGGCGGGATAGGGAATAGGGAGTTGGGCGTGCAACAAGTCGAAAATTCATTGCTGACAGACATTCGCGAAGTGAATCTGTCTTATTTGTTACTGGCGCAGCGCATGCTGCGCGACGACTACGCGGCGTCGATGTTCCGCCTGGGATTCAGCAACGAGGTTGCTGACATCCTCATGCGCCTTTCGCCGGCGCAGTTGGTCAAGCTCGCAAGCTCCAGCTCGCTGCTGTGCCGCTTCCGCTTCGATGACTACAGCCTGCTGTCCGCCCTGACCCATGACGTTCTGGGTGGTGCGCTGCAGCAAGCGCATGCAACCATCCTGCTGGCCAAGCAGCCTGTCGAAGAATTGGCCTGACGGCCTGATCATTCCCTCCGGAAACACGTGTAATGGCCACCAAGAGCGTTTCGCAGGAAGCGGATGACATTCTGCTTGCCAGCTCCATGATCACTTTGGGAGCCCGGCTGCAGGTGCTGGAGGCTGAAACCAGCCTCAGCCATGACCGCCTGGCGCGCCTGTACCGCGAAATCCGCGGCTGCTCGCCACCCAAGGGCATGCTGCCCTTTTCGGTTGACTGGTTCATGACCTGGCTGCCGAACATCCATTCCTCGCTCTTCTACAACGTGTATTCGTTCCTGAATGCGCGCACCAGCAGCAAGGGCATACGCGCCACCATCGACGCCTATCGTCTCTATCTCGAAAACGCCGGCACGGATGCCGCTGAAGGCGCAGAGCCCGTCCTGAGCTTCACGCGCGCCTGGATGCTGGTGCGCTTTTTCGATAGCGGCATGCTGCAAATGTCCGCCTGCCGCCAATGCGGTGGGCATTTCATTGCCCACGCCCACGATCCCCAGTCGGATTTCGTGTGCGCGATCTGCCGGCCGCCCCCCCGCGCTGGCAAGACGCGCGCCGCGGCCAAGGCGCGCGCCGGCACCCGCCCCGCGCCTGTTGCGAATACCGCCCGGCTCTGACCGGCGGCATCCAAATACATCAAAAGCCCTGGAAAACCCCCCGTAACCCGCCTTTTTGGGTCGAGGGGAACAGGGGATCATTGACGCCGGTTTTAGACTTCGTTGGCAGGGGCCTGATGTGTTGATTGTTATCGGTTTTCTCGTGGTGGCCGTGTCGGTCGTCGGCAGCTTCATAGCGCTGGGCGGCCATTTGGGCGCGCTGTACCAGCCGTTTGAACTCACGCTGATCTTCGGGGCGGCTTTCGGGGCTTTCCTCGCCAGCAACAGCAAAAAGTCGCTGATGCTGGTCAAGGCCGCGCTACCCGACTCGCTGAAAAGCTCGCGCTATGGCAAGGACGTCTACATGGAGCTGATGGCGCTTCTGTACGTACTGCTGAACAAGGCGCGCCGCGAGGGGCTCATGGCCATCGAATCGCATATCGAAGACCCGGAATCCAGTCCGATCTTCAGCGAATATCCCCGCATCGCCAAAGACGCCAAGCTCATGGAGTTCATCACGGACTACCTGCGCATCATGATCAGCGGCAACATGAGCTCCTTCGAAATCGAGACGCTCATGGACGAGGAAATCGAGACCTACCGCCACGAGCGCGAAGTCCCCGTGCGCGCCTTACAACAGATGGCCGACGGCCTGCCGGCCTTCGGCATCGTGGCGGCAGTGCTGGGCGTGATCAAGGCGCTGGCCGCCGTGGACCAGCCTCCGGCGATTCTGGGCGACCTGATCTCCAAGGCCATGGTGGGCACCTTCCTGGGTATTCTGCTGGCTTACGGCTTCGTGGGCCCGCTGGCCTCGCGCATCGACCGCCGCAGCGACGAAGCGACCAAGGTGCTGGAATGCATCAAGACCACGCTGCTGGCCAGCATGAACGGCTATCCGCCGCAACTGGCGGTGGAATTCGGCCGCAAGGTGCTATTCTCGGCCGTGCGCCCGACCTTCGGTGAACTGGAAGAACACGTCCGGCAAGCCAAGTCCACCGCCACCGGCAAGGCCTGACGGAGCGGGCCATGAGCACGGTAAACAATCACCGCGTGGTGATCCGCCGCAAGAAGGGCGGGCATGGCGGCGGGCACCACGGCGGTAGCTGGAAGATCGCCTACGCCGATTTCATCACGGCGATGATGGCGTTCTTCCTGGTGATGTGGCTGATCAGCATTGTGCCGCGCGAAGAGCTCAAGGGCATCGCCGAGTACTTCCGCATGCCGCTGCGCGTCGCCATCGCGGGCGGCCCCAGTAGCTCGGCCGAGACCAGCGCGGTGCCGGGCGGCGGTAGCGACCCCCTGCGCAGCGAAGGCGATGTGCGCCGCGCGCAGGGCAACCGTGTCGAGGCCCAGCCCATGGGCGACGCCGAGCGCCGCGAGCAGCATCGCCTGGAAAACCTGAAAAAGCGGCTCGAGAACGTCATCGAGACCAGCCCGGTCCTGAAGAGCTTCAGGCCGCAGCTGCTGATCGACTTGACGACCGAAGGCCTGCGCATCCAGATCATCGACAACCAGAACCGTCCGATGTTCGCCACTGGCCGCGCGGATGTGCAGCCCTATATGCGCGACATCCTGCGAGAACTGGGTCCGGTCCTGAACGAATTGCCCAACAAGGTCAGCATTTCCGGCCACACCGACGCATCTCAGTATGCGCGCGGGGAGCGGGCCTACAGCAACTGGGAGCTGTCGGCCGACCGCGCCAATGCGTCGCGCCAGGAATTGGTGGCCGGCGGCATGAACGAAAGCAAGGTCCTGCGCATCCAGGGGCTGTCGTCCAGCATGAGCCTGGTTAAAGATGACCCGTATGCGGCCGTTAATAGACGTATCAGCCTAGTGGTGCTCAACCAGAGCACCCAGCGGCGCATCGAAAACGAGAACGCCGCAGCCGCGGACGTCAGCGCCAAGGATGCCCGCGAGGTGGGAACGGCAGTGGAGGCGGCGCAAGCCGCGGCCCAGGCCACGACGGCAACCAAACCAGGCGAGGCGGAGAGCAACCCGCCCGCGGAAGGGGTTCGATAGCAATGGCGGCAACGATTCTTGTGGCGGACGATTCGGCGACGATGCGGATGATCGTCCAGGCGACGTTGACGGGCGCGGGATGGCAGGTCTTGACGGCCGGCAACGGCCAGGAGGCCCTGGAAATGGCCAAGCGCCACCCGGTCGACCTGGTGGTCAGCGACTGGAACATGCCGGTCATGGGCGGCCTGGAGTTGATTCAGGGTTTGCGCCAGGAAGACCAGTACCTGGATGTGCCGGTGCTGGTATTGACCACCGAGGACGATGTGGACAGCAAGATGGCCGCCCGGGATCTGGGGGTCTGTGGCTGGCTTTCCAAGCCGGTCGACCCGGATGTGCTGGTGGAATTGGCGTCTGAACTGCTCGACGAGCAGGCCGGCGCGTAAGCAGGTTCATTTTTGAAGGCGTACGGGTCATGAGTTCTGGTTTGGACCTCAGTCAGTTTTACGAGACCTTTTTCGACGAGGCTGACGAGCTGCTTGCGCAGATGGAGCAGCTGCTGCTCGAGCTCGATGTGGGCGCGCCCGACATCGAGCAGCTCAACGCGATTTTCCGCGCGGCCCACTCGATCAAGGGCGGGGCGGCGACGTTCGGCTGTTTTACGCAGCTGGCGGGCACGACCCATTTGCTGGAAAACCTTCTGGACGCGATCCGTCGCGGCGAAATGGCGCTGCGCACGGACATGATCGATATTTTCTTGGAAACGAAAGACGTGCTCAAAAGCCAACTGGATGCCTATCGGGCCTCCGAAGAGCCCGATGAAGCCGTGTTTGAGCGTATCTGCGCTGTACTGAGGCAGCTTGCGCTGGAGCATAAGGATCCCGCTGCGGCCTCTGCACCGGCCGCGGTCCCCGCAGCGGCGGCAGCTCCGGCTCCGGCCCCCGCACCGGTGGCCGCCGCTCCGGCGCCAGCCCCCCAGCCGGCAGCGCAAGCGCCGGCTGCGGAAGCCGGCAGCCTGCCTCTGCGTGTGCGAATCACCAAGGTTTCGGACAAGGACGCTGCTTCCCTGCTCGAGGAAATGGGCAACCTGGGCAGCGTCAAGGCCAGCGAACGCGCCGACGGCGCCCTGACCGTGTGGATGGACAGCACCTGCACGCCGGACGATATCGAGGCCGTCTGCTGCTTCATTGTTGACGGCGACCAGCTGGAAATCAGCCGCGAAGCCGCTCCGGCGGGCGCGACCCAGGCTGCCGCAGCTCCCGCT
>NZ_JCBAMT010000057.1:0-46286 GCF_059760445.1 Achromobacter sp. D7-1
GTGCGGGGCTGCGATTGCGGTCCGGAGCGTTCGCTCCGGACTTCCCCTTCGTCATCTTCGTCACCGCCTGCGGCGGTTCCTTCAGATTCCCTCGGGCTTATCGATGCCCCGCACACCGCGGGCCGCCGACGCGACGGGCTCTGGCGGTTGAAACTTGACGTCAGCGGGGGCGATTGGCGTTCTTCTGGTTCTTGCCGATGTCTGTGTGGGGTGGCGTGTCTTGCGGGGCCCGCCCCAGGCCGGCCGCGCGGGCGGCCTTTTGGGGCTTACGCGGTGGCTTGCGTCGTGGTGTTGCCTGGCGCGTCGTGCGTATCGTGAAGGCCGTGAAGGCCGTGCAGGTGTAGGTGCCGGGGCTCGGTCGGGGTTCGTTTTTTCTTGTTGCTGTCTCCGCCGAACGCGTCCCGTGATCTATGCTGATAGTCCTCCACCTATCGCCGAGGGCCGTCATGCACCTACAAGCTGCCATTCCCATCCTGCGCATTTTCTCCGTGGAGAAGGCGCGCGAGTTCTATCTGGATTTCCTGGGGTTCGAGTGGGACTGGGAGCATCGCTTCGAGCCGGGCATGCCGCTGTACGCGCAAGTGCATCGCGGTGACCTGACGCTGCACCTGAGCGAACACCACGGCGATGCCACGCCCGGGTCCGCGGTGTTCGTGCGGATGCGGGGCGTGGATGAGTTTCATGCCGAGGTGAACGCCAAGGGCTATGGCTATATGCGGCCCGGCGTGGAAGAGATGCCGTGGGGGCGGGTGATGGCGGTCATCGACCCGTTCGGGAATCGGTTGAGCTTCTGCGAATCGTCCGACCAGACGCCCTAGACGCCCAGGTAGCGCTGCGCCAGTTCCGGCTGCGCGGCGAGTTCCGCGGGGCTGCCTTGCCAGACGACGCGGCCTTTTTCGAGGACGTGGTGGCGGTCGACGAGCGTGGCCATTTCCTTCAGGTTCTTGTCGATTACCAGGATGGTCTGGCCTTCTTCCTTCAGGCGGCGCAGGCAGTTCCAGATTTCCTGGCGGATGAGCGGCGCGAGGCCCTCGGTGGCTTCGTCCAGGATGAGCAGGCGCGGGTTGATGAGCAGGGCGCGGCCGACGGCCAGCATTTGCTGTTCGCCGCCGGACAGGGTGCGGGCGGATTGGGCGCGGCGTTCCTTCAGGCGGGGGAACAGGTCGAAGACACGGCCGACGTGCCAGCCGGCGCGGGTATTGCGGGCGGTGGCGATCAGGTTTTCTTCCACCGATAGCGAGCCAAAGACGCGGCGGCCCTCGGGTACCAGGCCTATGCCCAATTGGGCGATGCGGTGCGGGGCGTGGCCTTCTATGGGCTGGCCGTCGAGCAGGATGCTGCCGCCCTGCGTGGGCAGCATGCCCATGATGGTTTTCACGGTAGTGGTCTTGCCCATGCCGTTGCGCCCGATCAGGGATACGACCTGCCGTGTGGCGATGTCCAGGTCCACACCGAACAGCACTTTGCTGGCGCCGTAGCCGCCCTGCAGTTGTTTGACTTGCAGCATCAGTCCTCCTCGCCCAGATAGGCGGCGCGTACGTCGGGGTGGCGGCGCACCTCGTCGGGCGTGCCAGTGAAGATCGTTCTGCCGTAGACCAGCACGGTGATGCGGTCGGCCAGGGCGAAGACGGCGTCCATGTCGTGTTCGACCAGCAGGATGGCGTAACGTCCCTTCAGCTCTTGCAGCAGCGCGGTCATGCGTTGTGATTCTTCGGCGCCCATGCCGGCCATGGGTTCGTCCAGCAACAGCAACGAGGCATCGAGCGATAGCGCCATCGCCAGTTCCAGCTGGCGCTTTTCGCCGTGCGCCAGTTCCGATACCCGCACGTGGGCGCGACCGCCCAGGCCGACGCGTTCCAGCGCCTCTCTGGCGGGCTGCCGCAGCTGGGGCTGGCGGCGGGCGTTTTTCCACAGATTGAAGCCGCCTGGGCTGTGCGCCTGCACTGCCATGGCGACATTGTCCTCGGCGGTGAAGGCGGGATAGAGCTGGCTGATCTGGAACGAGCGCGCCAGCCCGGCCGCGGGCCGCTTGTGGGCGGGCATGCGGGTGATGTCGTGGCCGTCCAGCAGGATGGCGCCCGCGTCGGGCAGGATTTCGCCGCTGATCTGCGACAGCAGCGTGGTCTTGCCCGCGCCGTTGGGGCCGATGAGCGCGTGCAGTTCGCCGGGGCGGACCTGCAGGTTGACGCCTTGCGTCGCGCGTACCGCGCCGAAGGCTTTTTGCAGGTCGCGGATTTCCAGCTTGGGGTGATCAGTCATGATGTTTGCCTCCCACCAGCCAGCCATAGACGCCGCGCTTGCCGAACAGCACTACCAGCACCAGCACCGGTCCCAGGATCAGCATCCAGTGTTCGGTCCACGCGGTGGCGACCTGTTCCAGGCCCAGGTACACGGCCACGCCCAGCACGGGGCCGAAGATCGAGCCCATGCCGCCCAGGATCACCATGGCCATGAGTTCGCCGGACTTCTGCCAGGCCGACATGTCGGGGCTGACGAAGAGCGCATAGTTGGCCCACAGCGCGCCCGCCAGGCCGGTGCCCGCGGCTGACAGCACGAAGGCGGTGAGCCGGTAGCGCAGCGGCGCGAAGCCCAACCCGATGCTGCGCCGCGGGTTCTGCTTGATGCTCTGCAGCGCCATGCCGAAGGGCGAGTTGACGATGCGGCGGCATGCCAGCACCCAGGCTGTCATGAGCGCCAGGCAGACGTAGTAGAAAGTGGTGGGACTGTTCATGTCCAGGCCGGGCAGGGTGTTGCGCGCGTCGATGGACAGGCCGTCGTCGCCGCCATAGACCATCAGGCCGACCAGGATGAAGTACAGCATCTGCCCGAAGGCCAGCGTGATCATGATGAACTGCACGCCCGAGGTTCGCAGCGACAGGAAGCCGACTACCAGGCCCGCCAGCGCGGCGCTGGCGACTGCCAGCGGCCACATGACCAACGCGGCGTTGCTGCCGCTCCAGCCGAACAGCGTGTCGCCCTGGGCCAGGTGAAAGCCCGCGATGCCGATGACGTAGCCGCCCAGTCCGAAGAAGGCCGCATGGCCGAAGCTGACCATGGCGCCGTAGCCCAGGATCAGGTCCAGGCTGACGGCGGCGATGGCGTAGATGAGGAAGCGGGTCATCAGGTTGATCAGGAAGCTCTCGCCGGTGGCCGACGCGATGGCCGGCACCAGGGCGAACAGCAGCAGTCCGATCGTGTTGACGATGATTTTTCTGCTCATGGGTGTCGTCCTTATCGCTGCGCCGGCACCAGGCCGCGCGGCTTGAACAGCAGCACGATGGCCATCAGGATGTAGATGCTGGCCGAGACCAGGCTGGAGCTTGCCGAATCCGACAGCTCGGGCGGCAGCAGCCGCGACATCCAGAACGGAATGTAGGCGCGGCCCAGCGCATCGGTCATGCCTATCATCAGCGAACCGACCAGCGCGCCGCGCACCGAACCCACGCCGCCCACCACGATGACCACGAAGGTGGTGATGAGGATGCGTTCGCCCATGCCTATTTCCACCGCCAGCAGCGGCGCGGCCATCACGCCCGCGAAGCCGCAGAGCAGGGCGCCCAGCGTGAAGATCAAGGTGAACAGACGCTGGATGTTCACGCCCAGCGCGTCGACCATTTCGCCGTCGTCGGCGCCGGCGCGTACCAGCATGCCGACGCGCGTGCGGGAGATCAGCAGCCACAGCCCCAACGCCACCAGCACGCCGGCGCCGATGAAGGCCAGCCGCATCAGGGGATAGTTCAGGCCTGGCAGGATCTCCACGGAACCCGACAGGAACGGCGGGATGTCCATGAAGGGCGGGCTGCGGCCGAACAGCACCGTGACCATCTCATTCGTGAACAATGTCAGGCCCAGCGTGGCTAGCACCTGGTCCAGGTGGTCGCGGCGGTACAGATGGCGGATCACCAGCAGTTCCACCACCAGGCCATAAAGCGCCGCGCCAGCCAACGCCGCCAGCAACGCGGCAGCGAAGGACCCGGTAGCGGCGGCCGCGCTGGCGGCGCAGAACGCGCCGACCATGTAGAACGAGCCGTGCGTCAGGTTGATGACGTTCATGATGCCGAACACCAGCGTCAGGCCGGCCGACAACAGGAACAGCAAAGCGCTGTACTGCAGGCCGTTGAGGACCTGCTCCAGGAACATCAGCATGGGGACTCCTTGTGGAGTGAGCCGGCAGCCGGCGGACTGCGTGCAATCCGCCCGGCGCGGCGCGGACTTACATCTTGCAGTCGACGGCGTGCACGTCGGTGTGGTCGCGGGCGATGACCTTCAGGTTCTTGTAGACCAGCTTGCCGTCGGGGCCGGCTTCGATGTGCAGCAGGTACCAGTCCTGGATCGGGTGCTGGTTGGGGCCGAACTTGAACTTGCCGCGCACGCTGGGGAAATCGGCACGGCGCAGCGCGTTGCGGAAGTCGTCGGCGCGGCCAGTGATGTCGCCATTCACGGCTTTCAGCGCCGAGCCGATCAGGTTGGCGGTGTCGTAGGCCTGCGCCGCATAGGCGGTGGGCGCGCGGTTATAGGCTTTGGTGAAGGCGTCGACGAAATGCTTGCTTTGCGGATTGTCCAGGTCCGCGCTCCACAGCGAGCTCAGGTAGAAGCCTTTGCCGGCGTTGCCGGTCGCGGCCAGCATGCGGTCATCCATCGAGTAGATGGGCGTGATCATGCGGATCTTGTCGGCCAGGCCAGAGTTGGCGAACTGCTTGGTTAGATTGATGCCGGCGCCGCCCGGATGGAACTGGAAGATGGCGTCGGGATTGAGCGAGCGGATGCGCGCCAGCTCCACCGAAAAGTCGGCCTGCTCCAGCTTGGTGTAGATCTCGTCGGCGATCTCGCCCTTGTAGGTGCGCTTGAAGCCGGCGACGGCATCGCGTCCGGCCTGGTAGTTGGGCGCCATGATGACCACGCGCTTGGCGCCCAGTTCATTGGCGGCCAGGCCAGCGGTGTCGGCGTAGGAGTCGTTCTGGAACGCCACCGAGAAGTAGTTCGGGTTGCAGGCCTTGCCGGCATAGTTGGAGGGGCCTGCGTTCAGGCTGACGTAGAACGCGCCCGCGTTCAGCACGGTCGGGCCGACGGCCGCCATGACGTTGGAGAAGTTGATGCCGGTGAACAGTCGCACGCCGCCCTGCACCATCTTGTCGGCGATTTGCTTGGCGTTGGCGGGTTTGAGCGCGTCGTCCTCCACGCGCACGTTGACCGGCACGCCGCCCAGCTTGCCGCCGCCTTCCTTTACGGCCAGCATGAAGGCGTCGCGCTCGTCTTCGCCGATGTAGCCGGCGGGCGTGGACAGGGTGCCGATGAAGCCGATGTCCACCGGCTTCTGCTGCGCGCCGGCCGCGAACGCGGTCAGCGCAAGCACGAGGGCGGCGCTGCCGCGGATTGCGGTTTTTCTCATGGTTGTCTCCTTGGGTGCCTGCATTTTTTCTATTGAGAGGATTGCCCCGCGAGGCAGTTTTCCACCTTCCAGCCGTACAGCCACTGCAACGCGTCGTAGAACTGGGACTGGCTGCGGCCGGTCCACAGCATGTTGCGCACGGTGCGTTCGACGCCCCGCGCGTGATACAGCCTGCCCATCTCCCGCGTGGACCACACTACGCGCGCGCTGCGCGGGATGCGGACCGATTCGTACAGGCGGAATGCGGCCTCCAGGTCGTGCCCGCAATGCTTCACGGCCTCGCCCAGCGTCACCGCGTCTTCCAGCGCCATGCAGGCGCCCTGGGCCATGTACTGCGTCATGGGATGCGCGGCGTCACCCAGGATGGTGACCCGGCCCTGGCCCCAGCGTTCCACGGGTTCGCGGTCGGCGGTAGCCCAGCGCTTCCAGGACGTGGGGCGGTCCAGCATCTGGTGCGGACGCGGGTGGATGCCCTGGAAGTAGGACAGCACCTCTTCCTTGCTGCCCTCGCGCACGCCCCATTCTTCCTGTTCGCGGCTATGGAAAGTCACCACCAGGTTGTATTGCTGGCCGCCGCGCAAGGGGTAGTGCACCAGATGGCAGTGCGGGCCGGCCCACAGCACGGGGGCGTTGATGCGCAGTTCCTCGGGCATGTTGTCGCGCTCGACCACCGCGCGGTACACCACGTGGCCCGTCACGCGCGCCGGGTCGCCCACCATGCGCTCGCGGATCACGGACTTCACGCCGTCCGCGCCCACCACCGCGTCGGCGCGGTAGCGGTTGCCCTGCGTGTCGACCACTTCCACACCCTTGTCGTCCTGCGACATGGAGGCGATCTGGGTAGAGGTGCGAAAGCTGATCAGCGGATTCTGCTGCACGGCTTCCAGGATGGACAGGTGGATGTCGGCGCGATGGATCACGGCATAGGGGCCGCCGAAGCGCTCGCGGAAGCCCTCGCCGGTATCGATGCGCACCACCTCCTTGGCGTCCACCGCGTCCATCATGATGATGTGGTCGGTGAACACGGCGCGGCTGCGCGCGGTCTGGCCCACGCCCAGGGCGTCCAATGCCGCGAAGGCATTGGGGCCGAGCTGGATGCCCGCGCCGATCTCGCCGATGTGGGCAGCCTGTTCCAGCAGCTGCACCGCGATGCCTTGCCGGGTCAGCACAAGTGCGGCGGCCAGACCGCCTATGCCGCCTCCCACCACGATGACCGATTTTCCTGTCTGCGTTGCGTTCATGTGTGGCCTCCGCGCCATTTAGTCCTGGCCGCCCAGGAACACGCCTTGCTTCACCAGTTGCGCCTGCAGGGCGGGGATGGGGACGTCGCCCGGCGCGATGCCGGCGCGCAGCGCCATCGCGGCGGCCGTGCCCGCCGCCTCGCCCATGACGAAGCAGCTGCCGCTGACACGCGCGGCCGACTGGCCTTCGTGCGTCATGGAGGCGCAGCGTCCCGCTACCAGCACGTTGCCGGCCACGCCGTGCGCGCGCCTGGGCACCATCATGCGGAACGGCAGCTGGTTGTAGCCGCGCGATTCCGGGATGGGCGGCCAGAGCCATTGCACGTCGCCGGCCGTGTGCATTTCCAGTGGCCAGCCGTTGACGCCAATGCTGTCCGGAAAGTCGGCACAGCCCAGCACGTCGTCCTTGCTCAGCATGGCTTCGCCCACGATGCGGCGCGTCTCGCGTATGCCCAGCTGCGGGGCGATGTCCAGCACGTAGGCATTTTCGAAACCCGGCACCTTGGCGCGCAGGAAGGCCAGGTACTGCACGATCTGGCGACGGCCTTCGAGCTCGCCGGCGGACAGGGAATTGGCGTCGGTGCCGTCGGCCGCGCTGCCGTCGGCGTTGGCCAGCTGGGTCACGTTGACCCGCCATTCGTAGTCGTGCTTTTGCGGGCGCACGATGGCGCCGCGGCGCGGGAAGGTGAATTCGCCGCTGGCCGCGGCCTCGTCCATCAGCTGCGGGATGGTCTTCCAGGCTTCCTGGGCGCGGGCGCCGTCGACGTTGCCGACCTTGAACATCAGCGTGGGATAGAGCATGCCGCCGTGCTCGTCGCCCTTCTCGAAGGGCAGGCCGCCCCACTGCGCGATGTCGGCGTCGCCCGAGCAATCGATGAAGATCCTGCCGCGCACGGCGCAGCGGCCGGACTTGGTTTCCAGGAACAGCGCGTCGACGCTGCCGTCCGCGCCGCGGGCTACGCCGGTAGCCAGGGCATGGAACAGTACCTGGGCGCCGCTGGCCTGGACCAGTCCGTCGGCGGCGCACTTGAAGGCCGAGATGTCGTAGGCCTGGGCGTGGATCTTGCCCAGGATCAGATGCGGATCGTTCAGCCCGTCCAGGGCGCGCATGCGGTCCAGCAATTCGTCCGTCATGCCGTGGACGACTTGCCGGATGTTGCCGCGGATGTTCGCGTGCAAGCCGCAGAAGTTGGAGACGCCGGCCGCCGTGCCCATGCCTCCCAGGAAGCCGTAGCGTTCCACCAGCAATACGCTGGCGCCGTTGCGCGCGGCGCTGGCGGCGGCCAACAGGCCGGCGGGGCCGCCGCCGAGCACGACGACGTCATACTCGCCGTAGAGCGGGACCTGGCGGGCGGGTTCGGTGATGAGCATCCGATGTTCTCCTTGCTTGGATTGCGCCGCGAGGCGGGCTGTGGGTTACTGGCCCTTGATGCCCAGCTTCTTGATCAGCGGCTCCCAGCGCTTGAGCTCGTCGTCCATGTAGGCGCGGAACTCGGCGGGCGTGGTGGCGGCGGGATCCATGAACTGCGCTTGCAGGCGCTTGGTGACCTCGGGGTCGCGGATGGCCTGGATCAGCGCATCGGACAGCTTCTTCTGGATGTCGGCCGGGACCTTGGATGAGATCACGAAGCCGATCCACGCCGAGCCTTCGATGCCTTGCACGCCGACTTCGGCCAGTGTCGGGATCTCGGGCAGCAGCGCGGAGCGCTTGGACGAGGTGACGGCCAGCGCCTTCAAGCGTCCGTCCTTGACCATGGGCATGACGGCGATCGGCGGCAGCGCGGCGAACTGCGTGTCGCCGGACAGCAGCGAGGTCAGGGCGGCGGGCGACGAAGGATAGGGCACGTGGGTGGCGCGCGCGCCGGTCTGCTGCAGCATCAGCTCCACGGCCAGGTGCGACACCGTGCCGGCGCCGGTGGACGGGAAGTTGTACTTGTCCGAGTTCTTCTTCAGCGCGTCCAGCAATTGGCCGATGTTGGCTATGCCGGCGGAGGCGGGCACGACCAGCACGTTGGGCTGGTGCACGGCCAGCGTCAGCGGCGATAGGTCGGTCGCGGGCGCATAGGGCAGCTTGTCGAACAGCAACGTGTTGTTGACCAGCGGGCCGGTGATGGACACGCCGAAGGTGTAGCCGTCGGGCTTGGCATTGGCGATGGCATAGGTGCCGATATTGCCGCTGGCGCCCGGCTTGTTCTCGATGACGATGGTCTGGCCCAGGATGGCGCCGGCCTTCTCGCCGACGATGCGCGCCACCTGGTCGGGGCTGGAGCCAGGGCCGAAGGGCACGATGGCCTTGAGCGGCTGGGCCGGCCAGGCCTGGGCTTGCGCGGCTGCGAGCGGCGTCAGAGCGGCCAGTCCCAGGATCAGTGCATGGACAGCGATACGGCGCGCGCAGGGCTTATGCATGGGTGTCTCCGACATCCTTCATGGTGTTGAAGTAGGTTTGTTCGTTGGCGATGAAGGCCGCGACCATGGCGCGGTAGGTGGCGTCCACTACCTGGTCCAGGTTGGCGAAGCCCTGGTTGTGGCGCTCGGCCAGCAGCCGCGCTTTTTCGAAGACCTGTGCCTGGCGGGCAGGGGCGCTCACCTGGAAGGCGTCGCGCTTGAAGCGCGCGGCGTCCTTCACGTACATGGCGCGTTCGGCGATCAGTCGCACGATCTGGTCGTCCAGCCGGTCGATGTTGGCGCGCACGTCCGCCAGGTTGGCGCACAGCGGGCGGTAGGACGGATCGGTGTATTCGCGCAGCGGCGCGCCCTGGGTGTCGGGTTCCTGGTGGCTCACTTGGCGTAGTCCGGTTGCTGGGTGGGAGCGGCCTGCTGGAAGGCGGGCTGCGCGTTGCAGTGTTCGTACACGCGGAGTGCGCGTGGGTAGGCGGACAGGTCGCAACCCATGCGCTGGGCGTTCGCCACCTGCGGCACCAGGCAGCAGTCCGCCAGCGTGGGCGCGTCGCCATAGCAGTAGGCGCCGTGGCCGTGGCGCACCAACAGCGCTTCCACGGCCGTCATGCCTTCGCGTATCCAGTGGTGGTACCAGGCGTTCTTCTGTTCCTCGCTGGCGCCCAGCACGTCCTGCAGATAGCGCAGGATGCGCATGTTGTTGACCGGATGGATGTCGCAGGAAATAGCGTCGGACAGCTCCAGCACGCGGGCGCGCTCCAGCGTGCCGGCCGGGATCAGGCGCGGTTCCGGATGGGTGGCGTCCAGGTAGTCGATGATGGCCAGCGACTGCGACAGTTGGGTGTCGCCGTCGATCAGCAGGGGCACTCCCGCAGAAGGATTCTTGGCCACATAGTCCGGGGCGCGCTGTTCCTGCTTGCGCAGGTTCACAGGCAGGTACTCGTAGGGCAGGCCCTTGAGCGCCAGCGCGATGCGCACGCGGTAGGAGGTGGAGCTGTTGAAAAAGCTGTGCAGTTGCATGCGGTTTCCTGGCAGGTTCACACCATCTGCACGCTGAGCGTGCCCAGGCCGTCCACACCGCCGACCATCTTGTCGCCGCGCACCACCGGACCCACGCCTTCGGGCGTGCCGGTGTAGATCAGGTCGCCGGCTTCCAGGCGGAAGTACTTGGACAGGTAGGCGACGGTCTCGGCGACGGACCAGATCAGCTTGCCGATGTCGCTTCTCTGCTTGTCGGTGCCATTGACCTGCAACCAGATGGCGGCCTGGTCGATGCCATTGACCGTAGCGGCGGGATACAAGGGGCCGATGGGGGCGCTCAGGTCAAAGGCCTTGCCCAGTTCCCAGGGCCTGCCGGCTTCGCGCATCTTCATCTGCAGGTCGCGGCGGGTCATGTCCAGGCCCACGGCATAGCCCCATACGTGTTGCAGCGCTTGTTCAACGGGGATGTTGGCGCCGCCCTTGCCGATGGCGGCGACCAGTTCGATCTCATAGTGCAGATTGGCGGTCTCGGAAGGATAGGGCAGCGACAGCGTGCTGCCTTCGGCCACCGGCACCACGGCATCGGCCGGCTTGCAGAAGAAGAACGGCGGTTCGCGGTCCGGGTCGAAGCCCATTTCGCGGGCGTGGGCGGCATAGTTGCGGCCGACGCAATAGACGCGGCGCACGGGGAAGCTGTCCTGGCTGCCAGCGACAGGCACGGCGACGGGGGCGGCGGGATCGAAGACGAAAGACATGGGTCACCTTTGATGAATGCGGGGCGGAGCCTGGCATGGCCCCGGCCTGAAACGGAAGAAGAAGGAGAGCGCCGGCTTCAGCCGACGCGCGCTTCGCGCCACACGCCCAGCGCGTCCTGCACGGGGCGGTCGGAATAGCTGAACAGGGTGGCGTCGTCCAGCGCGGCCAGCTGCACGGGCTGCCAGGATGGGGCAACGAAGACGTCGCGTGGGCCGAAATGGAATTCCTGGTCGCCGATGCGGGCGGTGCCGCGGCCCTCGACCACGCTGTAGACGGTGGAGTCGGTGCTGCGGAAGGTCTTGCCCTGGAAGCCGGCGGGCAGGAATTGCATGAAGGTCGCCATGGTCGGCATGGGATAGCCGCCGGTGGCCGGATTCAGGTAGCGCAGCTTCACGCCGTCCCAGGGGTCCAGTTCGCCATGGCGGTAGAGCTGGTCCAGCGCTTCGCGGCTGCGCTCGTAGGGGTAGTTGAAGATGGGCGAGGTGCCGCTGGCGATCTGATGGCGCACGGGCGCCATGTTGTGGCCGTAGCGCGCCATGCTGTCGCCCTCGGGGCGGGTCACGGGCTGCGTGGCCGAGGGATAGTTTTCGGCGAAGCCCGCATCCAGGAAACGCAGCAGCGGGATGTCCAGGCCGTCCAGCCACACGACGGGTTCGCCGCCTTCGGCGGTCTCGGCGTTGCCATGGTCATGCCAGGTCCAGGACGGCGTGATGATGAAGTCGCCGGGGTGCATGGTGGTGCGCTCGCCGTTGACCGCGGTATAGGCGCCGCGGCCTTCGACGATGAAGCGCAGCGCTGACTGCGTGTGGCGGTGGCTGGGTGCGATCTCGCCAGGCAGGATCAGCTGCAGGCCGGCATACAGGCTCTGGGTGATGCTGGCCTGGCCGGGCAGGCCGGGATTCTCCAGGATGAGCACGCGCCGCACGGCTTCTTCCGCCGTGATCAACGAGCCGGACGCCATGACGTCGTCGCGCACGTCCTCGTACTTCCAGATGGCGGGGACGCAACGCGGCGCGGGCTCGCGCGGCACCAGGTTGTGCAACGACTCCCAGAGGGGGGCCATGTGCTTTCTGGCGATGCGTGCGTAATAGGCGGCGCGGTCGGCGCCGGGGGTGTGGCCGTCGGGCATGCTTGTCTCCGGAATGTCCGGCTGGCGCCGGCTTCGCGTGGCCGCCGCTAGGTTCGCGGCTGGTCCTGATATGGAGACGATTATGCGTAAGGAGCTATGTGTTTTGAAATGAAATTATCTTATTATCCATATCAATAAGAATATACATAGACGAGACGAGGGCCTGCATGGACTGGACCCACCGGTTGCGCCTGCGCAATCTGAAAATGCTGCTCAGCTTGGCCCAGACCCGCAACATCAGCCATTCGGCGGCGATGCTCAACACGACGCAGCCGGGTTTGTCCAAGTGGCTGAAGGATCTGGAAGACGATATCGGGCTGCCGCTGTTCGAACGGCACGCGCGCGGCTTGCGGCCCACGCCGCATGGCGACGTGCTGATCACGCATGCCCAGCGGGTGGAAGCGCAGCTGGACCGCGCCAGCGCGGACATGGCGGCGCTGCGCGAGGGCGGCGGCGGCCGGGTGGTGATAGGCGCATCGGGGGCGTCGGCGTCAGATACGGTGCCGCTGGCGGTGATGAAGCTGCTGGAACGCATGCCGCAGGCGCGGGTGAAGCTGGTGGAGGGCACGACCGATCTGCTGCTGGCGCAGTTGGCGCAGGGCGACCTGGACATTGTGGTGGGGCGTTCCGCGCCTGAGCATCACGACCCGGCCATCCGGTTCGAGGCCTTGTACCTGGAACCCATACACCTGGTGGCGCGGCCGCGCCATCCTCTATTCGCGATCGAGCAGCCGTCCTGGCCGGATCTGCTGTCCTACCGCTGGATCCTGTGGCCCAAGGGCACGCCCATCCGCAATGCGGTGGACGCGGCGCTGGCCGCGGCGGGGCAGGCGCCGCCGCCAGACCATGTCGAATCCAATTCGGTGACCATCAATCTCACGCTGATCAACAACAGCGACATGATCGGTGTGGCTTCGCATCGGGCGGCGCTGCGGTTTTCGCAGATGCGGGCGATGCGGATCATTCCGGTGCGCCTGTCGGGCTTCGGGTCGGTGGCGATGTACTGGCGCGAGGACGCGTTCAGGCCGATTGCGGTGGAGGAGGCGATGGCGGCGTTGCGGAACACGGTGGCGGAACATGCGCCTGGCGCGGCGAGGTCTTGATGGACGCGCCGCGAGCGGGGCTGAATGCGTTGATCGCGCAGTGCCGCAAGCTGGAGGCGGCGTTGCCGCAGCAGGACGGGCCAGCCATATCGGCGGCGATGCATCGCTTCGTGGCGGATATGGATGCGCGTCGCGCGCCGCCGGGGATGTGGTCGCCGCTGGTGTTGGCGGTGCTGGTGATGACGGGCGGGTTGGGCGTGGGGATAGGCGTGCTGAGTCTGTTGCTGCGCGTGGCTGGGCCGGCGCTGGCGGCGTTTGCGCTGGTGCTGGTTTGCGCGGCGACGGCTTTGGCGTTGGCGATCGGCGTGGTGGCGTTCATGGGCGGGCACGCGTTCGGGCTGGTGGTGCTGAAGCGGCTGGCCTTGGGGTTGATCGCTGTTGGCTTTCTGGGGGTGATTGCCTGGACGCAGGGGGATGTGCGGGCTGTCGGGCCTGTGGTGGCTTTGCTGGCGGGGTTGGGGGCTTGGCTGGTGCTTAATAGCAATGGGTTTTATGTGTTTGCTGGGTATCAGATGGCTCGTCGGTATATGGAGCGTGGGGGGAGGGGCGCTCAATAGAAAAGGGAATGTCAGAAATTTTGTGTTTTAGGCATTGTTCTGACATTGCATTGTTTACTGGCTGCCCAGTTGCGGGTCGATACGGTTCCGGGTAAATCGGTCTTCGTAGAGGATGGCGAACTGCTGCATAGCCTCGGTCCAATGATGTGTGGCCGAACCCCATTTGACGGTGATGTTTCGCAGCGCCAACCAGAGCAGCTTAATCGCCGCGTCGTCGGTGGGGAAGTGGCCGCGTGTCTTGATGATTTTGCGTAGCTGCGCGTTCACGCTCTCTATCGCGTTCGTCGTGTAGATCACGCGTCGGATCGCAGGTGGGAACACGAAGAATGGGATGACGTGTTCCCAGGCGCCTTTCCAGGCCTTGACGATCAAGGGGTACTTCACGCCCCACGGGCTCTTGGCAAACTCATCGAGAGCCTGTTGTGCGGCCTCGGCGCTGACCGCAGCGTAGATCGGGCGCAACGCCGTGGCGATTGTCCGGCGTTCTTTCCAGCCTGCATAACCCAAGCTATTGCGGATCAGATGCACGATGCACGTCTGCAACGTGGTGGCCGGGAACACGACCTCCAGCGCCTGGGGCATCCCCTTTAAACCGTCAGTCACCGCGATCAGGATGTCCTGGACGCCTCGCGTTTTTAGGTCGTTGAACACCCGCATCCAGAACCTCGCGCCTTCGGTGGTCTCGATCCACAGGCCCAGAATCTCGCGTGTGCCATCGGGTAGTACACCCAACGCCAGATAGACGGCCTTGTTCTGCACCAAGCCCTCGTCGCGGATCTTGACCCGTAGCGCGTCGAAGAACACCACGGGGAACATTGGCTCCAGCGGCCGGTTCTGCCAGGTCTGCACTTTTTCCATGACCTCATCGGTCACCGAACTGATGAACTCCGGCGACACGTCGGTGCCGTACTGTTCGTCCAGAAACGCCCGGATCTCGCGCACGCTCATGCCACGGGCGTACATCGCGATGATCTTGTCATCAAAACCGGTAAACCGGCGTGCGTGCTTGGGGATCAGGATCGGCGCAAAGGTGCCGTCCCGATCCCGGGGAATATCCAGCTTCAGCGGGCCGTCATCGGTCAGCACCGTCTTGCTGCTCTTGCCGTTGCGCTGGTTGGTCGACGCCTGCGGTCGAGTTTGGCCCGCCGGGTAGCCCAGGTGTCGGCCCAGTTCGGCACCCAGAGCTCTCTCGATCAGCGCCTTCTTCAACAGCATGAACGTGTCCTGCACCGCCTCGGCTGTCATCGGCCCGGTTACAAGTTCATCGAGCAACTGCTCTGCACTGGCCGGTAGCGCCGGCGGGCTGGACTGCTTTGCGGACTTCGGATTGCGTGCCATGAGCGGTCTCCTTGAAAACCATCATAGGCCTGCACACAAAAATCCTGACACTCCCATAGAAAACGCCCTATCGTGAGCTGACTCCTGAAAGTTGGACGTACATCCAACTGAGCCGCTTGGGTTGACCTGCCTCCAGAATTTCTCTCCAGGAATTCGACAGCAGATCAGCGGAGGGACCTACTTGGCCCTCCTTGGCTGATCTCAACTGTCCCTGAGAAGAAAACCTTACTCCTGCCCACCCACAGCAGGACTAATCTCCCCGATATACCGGCAATCCAGCTCCAGAGACAACTCATCCATCCCCAGAATATCGATCTCCACCGCAGTCCCCCGTTCCAGCTCCGGCATCCCTCCCACGCGAGTCACCAGCGGCGCGTTCGCGAACCGCACCAGGTCATCGCGCAGCACGTGCGCCACGGTACGCGTCACGTTGTGCTGCTTCAGCCAGCGCAGGCACCAGTAGCGCTCCATCGCGCTCTGGAACTCCGCCCAGGCCGCGTATTGCGCGTCGAAGGCGCCGATGATGGCGAACAGGTCCGCGTCGCGCGGCTTGAACGGGGCGACCAGGCGGGCGGATACGCCGTGCTCGACTGCTGCGATCAGCTGCCACTGGTTGACCAGGTCCACGTAGCGGCGCAGCGGCGAGGTGCTCCAGGCGTATTGCGGCACCCCGATGGCCTCGTGCGGCAAGGCCTGGGTGCTCATGCGCACGCGGCCCGCCTGTTGCGAGCGGTAGATGCCCGGCACGCCATGCTGGTGCAGCAGGCCGCCCCAGAGGTTGTTCGCCAGGATCATGTATTCCGCCACCATGCGGTCCAACGGCGCGTTGCGCTGGCGCGGCACCAGGCGCACCGGCGTGTCGGGATCGTCGGGGTTGCCATCCAGGTAGAAGCTGTACTCCACCCGGGAATTGTTCTCCGGCTTGCCGCGCACGTTTTCGCGTTGCGCCGACAGGGCCTGCGCCAGCTTCCACAGCGGGCGCAGCCAGTGGCCGTAGGGAAGGTCGGCCGACGGATCGGACAGGCTGGCTTCCGTGACCTGAGCGTCCAGCATGTTGTGGCGCAGGTTCTCGCGCACCACGATACGTTCCAGGCGGGTTTCCGATTCGATGATTTCGCCGGTTTCCGGATCGGCCACGACGTACAGGGACAGCGCCGGCACTTCGCGGCCGGCGTCCAGCGAGAACGCCTGGATGATGCTGTCCGGCTGCATCGGGATCTTGTCGCCCGGCATGTAGACGGTGGACAGGCGGGCGCGCGCCAGCTTGTCGAAATCGCTGTCGCGGGTCACGGTGATGCCCGGCGCCGCCACGTGCACGCCGACGCGCAGACGGCCGTCGGGCAGGGTGGAGACGGACAGGGCGTCGTCGATTTCGGTGGTGGTGACGTCGTCCACCGAATAGATTTCGGCGTCGGACAGCGGCAGCTCGCGGTCGATGGGCGGCAGTTCCAGGTCCGGGAATGCCAGTCCGCGAGGGAAATTCACCGCCAGGAAGCGGCGCTTGTGCAGCGCCAGCGCGTGCGGCCAGGCGCCCAGTTCCAGCAGCAGGCGGTCGGGGCTCTTGCCCAGCTTGGCGCAGGCGGCGTCCAGCGCCTTCCATTGCTGCGAATTCTTGTCGGGGCGGATCAGGAGCGATTCCGCGGCCTGGGCGATGGGCTCGGGCAGGCGCCCCGCGGCCATTTCGTCCACCCATTCCTGCTGCTGCTCGGCCTGGCGCTGTTTCTTTTCCAGAGCGGCCAGGGCGGCGGCCAGAATGTCGGGTGGAGCGGGGCGGTAGCTCCCCTTGCCGCGGCGGTGGAAATAGGCCGGCGCGCCGTGCAGGCGCATCAAGAGGGCGGCCTGTTCCACGGGCGTGGGGGCGTGGCCGAAGTAGTCGGCGGCCAGGGCGGGAGAGTCGAATTCTTCCTGCGGCGCGCATTCCCACAGGAACTGCAGGTCCAGCGTTTCGGCGGTCGCGGCCGCCTGGCTCATCAGCGCGGCCGGTTCGGGCGCCGCGAAGGTGAACAAGGTATTGGCGCGCTTGATCTTGCTGCGCTTGCCGGATTCCGATTCCACCTGCAGGCTGGCATCGGTCTCGGACAGGATATTGCCGGCCTTGAAGCTGCCGTCGTCTTCGTAAAACACATACATGGTGGGGATCGTCCTGGGCGGCACGCATGCGCCGCCTTGCGCAGCTTTATAGAGTGTTGATGTTTGATACTGATTATTGGGGGCGAACCTGCTTGTCGCCAAGGGCGAATTCAAGCACTTCGGGCATCCATTCCGCAAAATCGGACAAACCGTGGTCGCTGCCTTGCACGATGCGCTGGCGGCAGCCCGCGTAGCGGTCGCGCATTTCGCGCCAATCCAGCACCTCGTCGCCGGTGGCTGCCAACAGGAAGTAGCGGTCGGGCTGGGTGACGCGTGGGGCGTGGATGGCGGCCAGTTCGTCCACGTACTCGGGCAGGAAGACGAACGGCGCGTCGGAATGATACATGCGGTGTTCGCCGATCTGGGTGGCGAGGTCGCGGGCGGCCTCGACCGCCGGATTCAGCAACACTGCCTTGCAGCCCAGCTGTTCGGCCAGCCAGGTGGCATAGAAGCCGCCCAGCGAAGAGCCGATCACGGTCAGCGCCCGGGGCGAGTCCGCCCCTTCCAACTGGCGCCGGGCGATGCCCATGGCCAGAGCGATGGCTTCGCGCGGGCTGGCGGGCAGTTGAGGGCAGGCCCAGGCCGCCGACAGGCCGCGCTCGGCCATGGCGTCGGCCATCATCCGGGCCTTGAGTGAGGTCGGCGAGGAACGGAAACCGTGCAGATAAAGAATCATGGCTCGCCTTTGCGGTGTCGTTGCCGGAATCAGGCGCGCGCCTGCAGGGCGTCCAGCAGCTTGCCGTGCACGCCGCCGAAACCGCCGTTGCTCATGACCAGAACCTGGTCGCCCGGGCGGGCGGCGCCCGCCACGGCGGCAACCAGCGCGCCGATGTCATCGTAGCTGGAAGCGCGGTCGCCCAGGGGCGCCAGCACTTCGGCCGGATTCCAGCCCAGGGCGTGCTTGCCGGCATGGGCGCCGAAGCAGAACACCAGGTCGGCGTCGGCCAGGGCCTCGGGCAGGCGGGCAGCCATGGTGCCCAGCTTCATGGTGTTGGAGCGCGGCTCCAGCACCGCCAGGATGCGGGCCGCGCCGACCTGGCGGCGCAGGCCTTCCAGGGTGGTGGCGATGGCCGTGGGGTGGTGCGCGAAGTCGTCGTAGACCTTGACGCCGTTGACCGTGCCGCGCAATTCCATGCGGCGTTTCACGCCCGCAAAGCGGGTCAGGGCATCGATGCCTTGCGCCGCCGGCACGCCCACATGTTCGGCGGCGGCCAGCGCCGCCAGCGCGTTCATGCGGTTGTGCTCGCCGCTCAGGTTCCAGCGCACGGTGCCAGCGGTCACGCCGCCGCGCAGCACGCTGAACGCGCCCTCGGCGTCCGGCGCCGTCGCCTGCCAGGCGCCATCGGCGCCGAACGTGACGGTTTCGGACCAGCATCCGCGCGCAATCACGCGGTCCAGCGCGGCGCAGTGTGCCGGGCGCACGATGCGGCCCGAGCCGGGTATGGTGCGGACCAGGTGGTGGAACTGGGTTTCGATCGCGGCCAGATCGGGGAAGATGTCGGCGTGATCGTATTCAAGATTATTCAGGATGGCCGTGCGCGGGCGGTAATGGACGAACTTCGAACGCTTGTCGAAGAAAGCGGTGTCGTATTCGTCCGCCTCGATCACGAAGGGACGGCGCGACGGGTCGAAGCGCGCTGACACATGCAGGTCCTGCGCCACGCCGCCGATCAAGAAGTTGGGCGCCATGCCCGCGGCTTCCAGTACCCAGGCCAGCATCGAACTGGTGGTGGTCTTGCCGTGGGTACCCGCCACCGCCAGCACGTGCTGGCCGGGCAGGATGTTGTCGCCCAGCCATTGCGGGCCGGACACGTAGCGCGCGCCGGATTCCAGGATGGCCTCCATCAGCGGATTGCCGCGGCTGACCACGTTGCCGATCACGTACAGATCGGGCTTGAGCGCCAGTTGTTCGGCGCCGAAACCTTCGATCAGCTCGATTCCTTGCTCGGACAGTTGCGTGCTCATGGGCGGGTACACGCCCGCGTCGCAACCGGTGACCTTGTGGCCGGCGGCGCGCGCGATCAGCGCCAAGCCGCCCATGAACGTACCGCAGATGCCAAGAATATGCAGGTGCATTGAAAACTCTCCTGTCCTGCATTGTATATATAGAGAGGCGCCGGACTGCGGCGGGCGCGGCGCGAAACGGCGGCAGCGGTTATGATCGCGCCATGAATCGACGCCTACTTCTTTCCGCCGGCGTGGCCATAGCCGCCACGGTTGCGGGCGGCTATACCCTGATGGGCCGCAAGACCTCGACGCCCTCGGCCCCGGCCGACGCCGGCGATCCCGTCGCCGGCCTGATGCAGATGCCGCTCCCCGACCTGAACGGGGCGTCCCATACCCTGGCAGGCTGGAAAGGCCAGCCCATCGTGGTCAATTTCTGGGCAACCTGGTGCGCGCCATGCGTCCGAGAAATGCCCGAACTCGACGCCTTGCAGAAAAAATACCCGCATGTGCGATTTGTCGGCATTGGTGTCGATTCGGCCGCGAACATGCAAAAATTTGTCGAGAAAGTACAGGTTTCCTATCCCCTCTGGGTAATAGGCGCAGGTGCCATCGACACTCTGCGTAAGCTGGGAAATCCCAGCGGAGGCCTGCCTTTTACTATTGTTTTCAATGCAGATGGCGGTATTAACCGGAAGATATTGGGTGAAATCCAACCCGATGATCTGGACCGCACCCTGTCTGGTTTAAAGGCGTAAGTCTGTTGGACAAATAGTAGGAATTGGCGTAAAAAGCTGGTTTATCGGCTGTTTTGCCAACAATTGGCAAACCACTCATTGGCAAGCGCATGGCGCAAAACATACTGGTATTGCATGGCCCGAACCTGAACCTGCTCGGCACCCGGGAACCTCACATCTACGGCAGCCTCACGCTGCAACAGATCAACGAGGGCCTGGAGTTGCTCGCAGGAGAATTGGGCGCCACGCTGACAGCGTGGCAAGGCAATCACGAAGGCGCACTGGTTGACCGCATTCAGGCGGCCCGGCAAGACGGCACGGACTTCATCATCATCAACGCGGCGGCTTATACGCACACCAGCGTCGCAATTCGCGATGCGCTGGCTGGGGTCGCGATCCCATTTATTGAAGTACATTTGTCCAATCTGTATAAGCGAGAGCCCTTCAGGCATCACTCTTATCTGTCCGACTTGGCGGTAGGCCTCATCAGCGGCCTGGGCGCGGACGGCTACGAGGCGGCTCTGCGTTACGCAGTGCGGCACTGATCTCGCACCAAACCACAGCATTTACATCTTATACGGCGCGGACCCGACGCTGGGACGTCGCCGACACTATCTCGGGAAGCAGCTTCTATGGACCTCCGAAAACTCAAAACCCTGATCGACCTGGTGGCTGAATCGGGCATCGCCGAGCTGGAAATCACCGAAGGCGAAGGCAAGGTGAGGATCGTCAAGTTCTCGCAGACCTTGCAGCCGGTCGCCTACCACCACCCCGAAGCCGGCGTGCCGGCCGCGCCGGCGGCCCAGGCCGTGGCTCCAGCCGCACCCGCCGCGGAAGCCGCGCCGGTGATTCAGGGCCATGTCGTCAAGGCCCCCATGGTCGGCACGTTCTACCGCGCGCCGAACCCGGGTGCGGCGCCGTTCATCGACGTCGGCGCCACCGTCAAGGAAGGCGACCCGCTGTGCATCATTGAAGCCATGAAGCTGCTCAATGAGATCGAAGCCGACAAGTCCGGCGTCATCAAAGAAATCCTGGTCGAAAACGGCGAGCCCGTCGAGTACGGTCAACCCCTGTTCGTCATTGGCTGATAGCTGAAAATGTTCGAAAAAATCCTGATCGCCAATCGGGGCGAAATCGCCCTGCGCATTCAGCGCGCTTGCCGCGAGCTGGGCATCAAGACCGTGGTCGTGCACTCCGAGGCTGACCGCGAAGCCAAGTACGTGCGCCTGGCCGATGAATCTGTGTGCATCGGGCCCGCGCCGTCGCGTGAAAGCTACCTGAACATGCCGGCCATCATTTCGGCGGCCGAAGTCACGGATTCCGAGGCAATCCACCCGGGTTACGGGTTCTTGTCCGAAAATGCCGACTTCGCCGATCGCGTCGAAAAGAGCGGCTTCGTCTTCATCGGTCCGCGTCCGGACACTATTCGCCTGATGGGCGACAAGGTCAGCGCCAAGCGCGCCATGATCGAAGCCGGCGTGCCGGTGGTGCCGGGTTCGGAAGGCGCGTTGCCCGACGATGCGCAGGAAATCATCCGCATTGCGCGCGAAGTCGGCTATCCGGTCATCATCAAGGCGGCAGGCGGCGGCGGTGGCCGCGGCATGCGCGTGGTGTACACCGAGGCCGCGCTGCTGAACGCCGTCACGATGACGCGCTCGGAAGCGGGCGCCGCGTTCAACAACCCGGAAGTCTATATGGAGAAGTTCCTCGAGAACCCGCGCCATATCGAAATCCAGGTGCTGGCCGATGGCGGCCGCAACGCCGTCTGGCTGGGCGAGCGCGACTGCTCCATGCAGCGCCGCCACCAGAAAGTCATCGAAGAGGCGCCCGCGCCTGGCGTCGCGCGCCGGCTGATCGAGCGCATCGGCGACCGTTGCGCCGACGCCTGCCGCAAGATGGGCTACCGCGGCGCGGGCACGTTCGAGTTCCTGTATGAAAACGGCGAGTTCTATTTCATCGAAATGAACACCCGCATCCAGGTCGAACACCCGGTCACCGAACTGATCACCGGCATCGATCTGGTTCAGCAGCAGATCCTGATCGCCGCCGGCGAAAAGTTCACGCTGCGCCAGCGCGACATCGAATTCAAGGGCCACGCGATCGAATGCCGCATCAACGCGGAAGATCCGTTCCGCTTCGTGCCCAGCCCGGGGCGCATCACCAACTGGCACACACCGGGCGGCCCGGGCGTGCGTATCGATTCGCATGCGTTCAACGGCTATTTCGTGCCGCCGAACTACGATTCGATGATCGCCAAGGTCATCACCTACGGCGATACGCGCGACCAGGCGCTGGCCCGTATGCGCACCGCGTTGTCGGAAATGGTGGTGGAAGGCATTTCCACCAACATCCCGCTGCATCGCGAAATGCTGCAGGACGCCCGCTTCATTGAAGGCGGCACCAGCATCCATTACCTGGAACACAAGTTGGCTCAGCGTCCCTGACCGCGATCCGGGGGCTTTCCGCTCCCGGGCCGCTCCTGTTTTTGTTTTACGGTCAACGGGCCGCGGCGCAAGCCGCGGCCCGTTGACCAGATGGAAGAATCATCATGCGTGAACTCGTGCTCCATTGCCTGGAGGCGCAGGCCGAAGCCCTCTCGGACGCTCTGCTGGAAGCAGGCGTGCTGTCGGTATCCGTCGAAGATGCCGACCTGGGCACCGACGACGAGCGTCCTTTGTTCGGCGAACCGGGCACCGAGCCCGACGTGCAGGCCTGGGACCGCAACCGCGTTGTCGCGCTGCTGCCCGACGGGGCCGATCCCGCGCAGATCATGGAAGAGGCCGCCGCGGCCGGTGAACTGGACCCCGCCGTGTTCGAGGGCTGGAGCCTGCGCGACGTGCCCGACGCCGACTGGGTGCGACTGACGCAGTCGCAGTTCGGCCCCATCCATATCGCCGAACGCCTATGGATCGTGCCCAGCTGGCATCGTGACAATCCCGATGTGCCGGCGTTCGAGCCGGATGCCGCCACCCAGGAGGGCGCGATCCACATCGAGCTGGATCCGGGCCTGGCATTCGGTACCGGCAGCCATCCCACGACCCATCTGTGCCTGGCCTGGCTGGAAGCCGAATTGCCGGCGGGCGCCACGCTGCTGGATTACGGCTGCGGCTCGGGCATCCTGGCGATCGCCGCGCGCAAGTTGGGCGCGGGTCCGACCCAGGCGGTGGATATCGACGCCCAGGCGGTGCAGAGCACGATTTTCAATGCCGAGGTCAACCACGTCGACCTGCAAGCCATGCTGCCCGACGCGCTGGCCGAAGGCACCTTCGAAGTGGTGGTGGCCAACATCCTGTCCAACCCTCTGAAGGTGTTGGCGCCCATGTTGGCCGGACGCGTCGCCGCGGGCGGCCATCTGGTGCTGTCCGGCGTGCTGGAGCGGCAGGCTGAGGAAGTGGCCGCCGCCTACGCGCCCTGGATCGCGATGTCAGTCTGGCGGGCGCGCGACGGCTGGGTGTGCCTGCACGGCCAGAAGGCCTGAGCGCCGCCGGCAGGATAGTGCCATGGCCCTGACCACCCGCTGCCCGCAGTGCGGCACCACCTTCAAGGTGGTGCCCGACCAGTTGCGGGTCCGTAATGGCCTGGTGCGCTGCGGCGCCTGCTCGACCGTGTTCGACGGGCGCGCCTGCCTGCTGCCGGCCGCGGGCGCGACGCCGCAATCCGTGCCGCCCGCTGCGCCGGCGATGCCGTTGACGCCGGCCGCCAGCCAGGCCGCGCCGGTCCTGGCGACGCCCGCAGCTCCCGTCGCGCCGCAAGCTTCGCTTGCGCCGCAGCCACCCGCCGCACCGCCGTTCCAGACCGCGCGGCCGGCTCCGCCTCCCGCGCCAGCGGCAGATTTTTCACAGACCGCGCCGTGGGACGATGAACCGGAACCCGCGCGCGCGCCCATGGCGCCGCCTTACCGTGCGCCAGAGGGTCCACCCGCCGTGCTGCGCGGCCGCGACGACATCCGGCGGCGTGCGGAGCCTGTGCACGACGCGCACGAACGCGAGCAGGACGAAGACGACGATCTGGCCGATGACCTGGTCGATGACTGGGCCGAAGGCCCCGCGCAGCACCGCGCCGCTCATCGTCCGGCCGACGACGTTCCCGCGCAGGACGAAAATCCGCCGCGCTGGACCGTCCCCGCGACGACGCAGCCCGCCTATCGCCCCGATGCCGTCTCGCGCGGCGCGCATGCGGAGCCGGCCTTCACCATCGGCCGTGCTCGCGCCGACGTGCGCGACGAAGAGCGCGACGACGAATACGACAACGAGTACGCCGACGAGCACCAGGACCACGAGCGCGACGACTACAGCGACCATCACGGCCCGGACCGCGACGAATCCGGCGAACCGGTGCTGGGCGACACGCGCACGCGCTATTCCAGCGCCACCGACGTGGGCCGCGCGCCGCCTGAATTCCTCGACCAGGACCGCGAGGAGCGTCATGGTCTGTTGCGCAAGCTGTGGGGCTACGCTTGCCTGATCGGACTGATCGCGCTGGGCCTGCAACTGGTGTACGTGTATCGCACCGATATCGCCAATTCAGTGCCCCTTCTGCGGCCGGTGCTGGAGACCGCGTGCCAGCCGCTGGGCTGCACCGTGGGCTATGCGCGCCGCCTGGAACTCATCCACATTACCTCCTCGTCGCTGCAGCCGCCGACCGGCGCAGCGGCGATCGATGATGGACGCAGCCGCCTGGTGCTGACGGTGGTGATGCGCAACCGTCATGACAAGCCGCAGCACTGGCCCGCTCTGGTGCTGGATTTGAATGATCTGTCGGATACGGTGGTGGTGCGCCGCGCGCTCAAGCCCGAGGATTATCTGACGCCCGAGCAGTTGCGCGGTCCTTTCGCGCCCCAGGCCGAATTGAAGATTTCCGTGCCGATTGAAGTGACTGGCGTCCAGGTCAATGGCTTTCAACTCAATAAATTCTTTCCTTAAGGGATGACTAGCATGGCAACCCCAGTCCTGGTTTGCGGTTCGATGGCGTTCGACACCATCGCGGTGTTTGAAGGGCGTTTCAAGGAGCACATTCTTGCCGACCGTATCCAGTCGCTGAGCGTGTCGTTCCTGGTGCCCAGCATGCGCAAGGAATACGGCGGCTGCTCGGGCAATATCGCCTACAGCATGAATCTGCTGGGCGGCAAACCCGTGCCCGTGGCGACCGTGGGCGAAGATGCGGGCGAGTACATGGAGCGCATGGCCGGGCTGGGCATCGACGTCAGCCGCGTCAAGGTGATTCCGGACACGTTTACCGCGCAGTGCTTCATCACCACCGACCTGGACGACAACCAGATCACGGCTTTCCACCCCGGCGCCATGGCGCACGCGGCGGAAAATGACTTGAGCGACGCCGACGCAGCCTGGGCCATCGTCGCGCCCGATGCCAAGGAAGGTATGTTCGCCCACGCCGAGCGCCTGCATAAGCGCGGCATCCCGTTCATCTTCGACCTGGGCCAGGCCATGCCGCTGTTCGACGGCGCGGACCTGGAGCGCATGCTCAAGCTGGCGCAGGCGCTGACGGTGAACGACTACGAAGCCGGCGTGGTGGAACAGCGCACGGGCCGCAGCATGGAAGACATCGCCCGCTCGCTGCAGGCCGTGGTGGTGACGCGCGGCGCGGAAGGCGCCACGCTCTTGACCGAGGGCAAGACCATCCAGATCGCGCCGGTGCGCGCGGCCCAGGTGGTGGACCCGACCGGCTGCGGCGACGCGCAGCGTGGCGGCCTGCTTTACGGCTTGACCAGCGGCTGGAACTGGGAAGACAGCTGCCGCCTGGGCAACGTCATGGGCGCCATCAAGATCGCTTCGCGCGGGCCGCAAAACCATGCTCCTTCGCGCGCCGAGATCGACGCCGTGCTGCACGCGACCTACGGCATCCACCTACCTGTTTGAACTCCTCGGGAACCCGGTAGTTGGGCCGCGGTCGAACCGTGGGAGAGGGGTGAAGGCGGCGAGTTCTAGCGCCTTTCCCAGCCGGGTTTTTCAGCTTCTGGCGGTGCGTTTCAGTGTGTTGCAGCATCGCTGGCCCCGATTCGGGGCCAGGGTATGATGAGTACATCGTCGGCAACGGCCGATCGAGGAGTCCAAATGAATCAAAGCAAAACTTTTTCCCTGGTGACGCCGCGCGCGGGGCGCTGGCTGGCGATCGCCGCCGTCGTGACCTCGATGGCGGTCCTGGGCGGCTGCGCCAATCGCAGCGCGTCCAGCGGCGTCTACAGCTATGACCAGGCGCAGCGCGAACAGATCGTCCGTACCGGCACGGTCACCGGCGTGCGTCCCATCGTGATCCAGAACGACAAGTCCAGCGGTGTCGGCATGGTGGCCGGCGGTGCGTTGGGCGGCGTGGCGGGCAACGCCATCGGCGGCGGCACCGGCCGCACCATCGCCACCGTGGGCGGCGTCATCCTGGGCGCGCTGGCGGGCAACGCCATCGAGAACCAGACCGGCAAGAACTCCGGCTACGAAATCACCGTGCGTCTGGACAACGGCGAAACCCGCGTCGTCGCGCAGGAAGCGGACGTGCCCATCAGCGTGGGCCAGCGTGTGCAGGTGATCAGCGGCTCCGGCCCGACCCGTGTTACGCCGATGTAAGTACTGGTCCAGCGCCGCTCGCGGCGCGATCAGACCAAGCCCCCGTCAGGGGGCTTTTTTATTGTCGACGCCTATGCGCCCATAACGGGGGCAGGGCTGAGTCAGCCCTGCAAGCGTAAGAATCTGTCGCTAAGCCGCAACGCGGTACCTGGGGAATTACCCGCGAACGTTACGTTTGCCAGCCTTTTCTCGCCATTTCCTCCATAAGTTCAATGGCGATTTGACGAGCGTGGTGCCATGATTGCGCCTGCGATCGACGTCGCATTGCGAAAATCATGTAACTGAGTGCATCTGAAACGTCGTTCGTTGGGGGGCTGAATGTTCAGCCCGGTTTCAGCCGTTTCTTTGTAATCTCGTCGTCCTGAATCCCGGGGCGGGGGATGTTTGGCCAACCAGGCCCGTAACGCCGCACTATCTATGCATACCGAGCAAGAACTCCACACCAAGATCGGCGAGATCGTCGAGTCGATCGTCATGAAGAAAGTCACCCCCGATACGCAATTGATTGCCACTGGCCTGGTCGATTCGCTCGCCGCCGTGGACATCACGCTGGCGGTCGAGTCGGAGTACGGCTGCAGCATCCCGGCTCCCGAGATCGCGGAGCACCTACAGTCGGTCCGCACGCTTGCCGGCTATGTCGCTGCCCATACTTCGTAATACCCGGCTGTTGTCTCACGTCGCGGCTGCCGCGACGGCGGTGGCTCTGGCGGTGGGTACGTATTGCGGCGCGGACGATTTGCTCAGCCGCGTCGTCAATCCCATGTCGGCGCCTTCGGTTTCCGCAGCCGCCAAGAGCAACTACCTGCCCAACCTGGGGCCGGACTGGGGCACCCAGCACGTCAACCTGAACCGCCTGGGCAACGCCCTGAGCGACGGCACGCTGGTCGTGCTGGGCTCGTCCGAGTTGTCCAGCCATGACCTGCGTTTCGTGCCTTACCGCTTCTTTCCCGAAGAGCTGAAGGTGCCGACGCTGGCCTATGGCCACGCCATGTTCCAGTCCTACGGCATCGTCAGCGTGCTGGAGTCGGTGGCGGATTCGCTCACGCCCAATACGCGGCTGGTGATCATGCTGTCGCCGGCCTGGTTTGCCTCGGGCGGCCAGTTGCCGCGCAGCGCGTTCGCCGAGCACGTCACCGGACCGGTCTGGGACCGGCTTTGGGACCAGCCCAGCACGCGCGAGCAGATGCAGACCTGGATCAGCGACAACGCCAACTGGGGCCTGCTGTGGCTCATCGCCAATGGCCAGGTCGCGGAGCTGAAGGACAAGCTGGCGCTCTGGTGGCATGCACGCAAGGAACCGGCGCCCGACCGTCCCCGCAGCAAGTTGTCCGTGCCCGCGCACCGCTACGTGTCCTGGCCGGCGGCCGCGCGCCTCGATCAGGGCCAGTGGGGCCGCCTGACGCATCAGGCGCGCGCGGTCGAGCAGGACCTGGGCGGGCACAATCCCTACGACGTGCGCGACGATTACTACAAGCAGTACCTGGCGCCGCTGTATTCGCCGGCCCGCAACGAATTCGCCGACGTCGATCCGATCACGCGCGCGGAACTCGGCGATCTGTCACGCGTGATGGCCCTGCTGCAGAAGCGTAAGGTTCACGCCTACTTCGTCATCCAGCCCTTCAATCCCAAGCTCATCCTGGACGTGGAACGCTTCGATCCAGTGGTGGCCGCCATCACCGGCATGTGCGAGCGCTATCGGATGGGCTGCCTGGATCTCTACAGCATCCCGTTCGAGCCGGGCATGCTGCGCGACGACATGCATCTGGCCGAACTCGGCTGGGCCATGGCCGATCAAGGCATTGCGGAGTACTTTTCCCGATGAACAAGACTCTTCCCGCGGCCGCGCCTGAAGCCGGCCGTGCCGACGACGCGCAGGATTCTCGCAAGGCGGCTGCCGCCTGGGGGCGCCGCTTCTTCTGGCATCTGTGCCTGTATATCGGCTTGATCCTGGTGTTCGTGCTGCAGGCGCAGCCCACCACGGGCAGCGGCGGGCCGATAAAGGTCGAATTCCAATACCAACAGTTCTGAGCCCGCCATGGAATTGTTTGCAAGCTTGAGCTTTTTCGGCGGCGCCCTGTGCGGCGGCCTGGGCCTGCTGGCCTACCGCTCCTTCGGCATGCCGTTCCGCATCGGCTATCGCCACATCATCGGCGTGATCTGCCTGGGGGTGTGGATGGCGGTGTTCTGGGCGCGTCCCTACCAGCCCATCGCCTTGCTCGCCATTTCGGGCGGCGCGCTGTGGGCCATGCGCCGCAACTACATCCCCACCTGGCTGGCCGTGATCATCACCATGACGCCGCTGCTGCTGGTGAAGACGGGCGTTTCGCACCTGGGCGCCATGCTGGGGCTGTCCTTCGCCACGTTCCGCGCCATCGACGTGCTGCTGTTCGCGCAACGCAATGAACGCGTGTCGCCGCTGGACTACTTCATCTACCTGTTCTTTCCGCTGACGCTCCTGGCCGGTCCGATGTACCGCTGGCGCAATTTCCAGGCGGACCTCAAGCGCGGCTATGAAGGCGTGAACCTGAACACCTGGCTCAGCGGCCTGGAGCTCATCATGCTGGGCGTGATCCAGAAGTTCGGCGTGGCCGAACTGATCTGGCGCTACGGCCTGGCGACGCTGGACGCGCACGACTACTCCTTCACCGGGGTGGCGCTCAACGCCTCGCTCTACAGCGCTTATCTGTTCTTCGACTTTGCCGGCTATTCCACGATGGCGATTGGCATCGGCATGCTGTTCGGCTTCACCTTGCCGATCAATTTCCGCAATCCCCTGGCCACACTCAACCCGCAGGACTTCTGGCGCCGCTGGCACATCAGCCTGTCGGAGTGGCTGCGCGACGTGGTGTTCATGCCCATCTATAAGGCGCTGAGCAAGACCAAGTTCTTCGGACGCCATCGCATGGCGGCGCAGAACATCGGCATCTTCGCGACTTTGCTGGCCATGGGCGTCTGGAACGGCCTGTCGCTGCACTACATCGTCAGCGGGCTTATGTTCGGCGCGTATTCGGTGGGCCACAACCTGCTGATCAACGCCGCCCGCACCCGTCCGGCCCTGCAGGCCGCGCTGGCGCAACCCGTCATGCGCTTTCTCGGGCGCGTGTTCACCCTGATTCTTGCTGCGCTGGCGCTTTACGTGTTCAGTGGCCGCAGCCCCATCTGACGCCGGGAGTTTCGGCATGCGTTTCGATCTGAAGTCTTTCCAGTTCACTGATGGCGAGCGCGCGCCCGATGCGCCGGCTGTCGTCGCCGCCGACCGCAGCCTGAGCTGGGCGCAACTGCGCGACGAGGCCGGCGCCTGGGCTGAAGCGGCGCGCAGGCATGGCGTGGCGCCGGACGTGCCGGTGGCCATCTACGGGCACAAGGAAGCGTCCTTCTTCGTCGCCATGGTCGGCGCCCTGCTGATCGGGGCGCCGTTCGTGCCGGTGGACACGATCTATCCGCAGGAGCGCCTGCGCCGCATCGTCGAGATCGTGCGCGCCGCCGCCGTGTTCGATGCCGCCAGCGGCAGCTTCACGCCGGGCGAGGGCGCCATGCTGGCCGAGCGCGGCCTGGCTTACGTCATGTTCACGTCCGGCAGCACGGGCGATCCGAAGGGCGTGCAGATCGGCCGTGAAAGCGTCGGCCTGCTGGGTGACTGGATGCTGGGCAGCTTCGGCTTGGGCGAGGCGCCCGTGTTCATGAACCAGGCGCCGTTCAGCTTCGACCTGTCCATGTACGAAGTGTTCGCCACCCTGGCCGCAGGAGGCTGCTGCGTGCTGAATGCGCGTGAGCAGATCGCCGCGCCGGCAGCCTGGATGGCGCGCCTGGCCGAACACGGCGTTACCGCCTGGGTGTCTACGCCGTCATTCGCGCACCAGCAACTCGCCAACCGCGATTTCTCGCCAGCCGCCTTGCCCACGCTGCGCACCTTCTTGTTCTGTGGCGAACCGCTACCGTCGGCGCTGGCCAAGAAACTGCGCCAGCGCTTCCCGGAGGCCGTCATTCTGAATACCTACGGCCCCACGGAAGCGACCGTGGCGACCACCTGGATCGAGGTCACCGACGCGGTCCTGGCCGCGCACGATCCGCTGCCGGTGGGGCATGCCAAGCCCGACAGTGTGCTGATCGTGGACGAAGGCGAGATCTGCATCGTGGGCGACCACGTCATGCGCGGCTATCTGAACCGCCCCGACCTGAACCAGGCCAAGCTCTACATCTACGCCGACGGCCGCCGCGCTTTTCGCACGGGGGACCTGGGCCAGATGGAGGGCGACGGCCTGCTGTTCTGCCGCGGCCGCATGGACGACCAGATCAAGCTGAACGGCTATCGCATCGAATTGGCCGAGATCGATGAAGCGCTGCACGGCCTGCCAGGCGTGGAGGGCGGCGCCTGCGCGGTGCTGCGCAGGCCCGACGGCACGGCGGTGCGATTGATCGGATTCGTGGCGGGGGTGGAGGCCGGGCAGGCGCCGTGCATGCTGGCGCCGGACGCGTTGGCGGGCTGGAAGGAGCGGCTGGCGCAGCGTCTGCCGCCTTACATGGTGCCGTCCGAGCTGGTGGCTTGTCCGGCACTTCCCATGTCGAACAACCACAAGATCGACCGCAAGAAGCTGGTCGAGATCTACGCCGGCATTCCGGCGTAAGCGCTTGCGGGGCCGCGTGCGGCCCCGCTGCTTTACAGGCCCATCATGCGCTGGCTGATGTTGGACAACACCATCAGCAGCACCTGCGCGACGATCAGCAGCACCAGCGGCGAAAAGTCGATCGCGGTGCGCGGCAGCAGGCGGCGGATGGGGTCCAGCATGGGCGCGGTCAGCGCCTGCAGTAGCGGCATCATGGGCGCCATCGGGTTGACCCACGACAGCACGGCCTGGATCAGCGTCAGCCACACCACCAGATTCAGCGCCCATTTGATGGCCATGATCAGGGCCGAGCCCATGGCCTTGGGCAGGTATTCCACCGGAATCAGCGCGCCGATTGCCACCAGCCAGACCAGCACCAGATAGATCAGCGCGGACAGCCACACGGCGACCAGGCTGGTCCAGTCGATCTTGTTGCTGGCGGGAATGATCTTGCGCAGGGGCAGCACCAGCCAGTTGGTGACCTGGTAGATGAAGCGCGACAAGGGGTTGAAGGGGTGCAGCCGTATCGCGTGCATCCAGGCGCGGGCAATCAGCGCCGCGCCGAACAGCGTGAACACGATTTCGAGAAGGAAGCGCAAGATTTCATCGAGCATGGACACGGTCACCCTGAAAAAGAGGAGTCAATTGTCGCACGCCCAAGCGAAAAATCGCCGGCAGGCAGCGCGTGCTCGACGTCTTGGGGAGAGGCCGGCCGATTGCGGACCGGGCGGACATGAAAAAGCCGCCCGGCCTAGGCCAGGCGGCTCTGCGAAGCTAGCGCTTCGAACCGTCCGGATTAGGGACGGCCACCCGTCGGGAACGGCCACGACGCGGCGGGGTTCAGCGCGGTCTTCGCGCCCGGAGCGGCAGCCGTGGACGGCGGCGTTACGGGCTTCTTCGGAGCGGCTTTCTTCGCAGCGGGCTTCTTGGCGGCGGCAGGCTTCTTGGCGGCAGCAGGCTTCTTGGCGGCAGCAGGCTTGGCTGCAGCGGGAGCCTTCTTGGCAGCGGGGGCCTTCTTGGCAGCAGCCTTCTTGGCAGCAGGCGCCTTCTTGGCGACGGCCTTCTTGGCAACCGCCTTCTTGGCAGCAGGAGCCTTCTTGGCGACGGCCTTCTTGGCTACCGCTTTCTTGGCGACAGCCTTCTTGGCGACGACTTTCTTGGCTACGGCTTTCTTGGCGACGGCTTTCTTGGCCACGGCCTTCTTGGCGACGACCTTCTTGGCTACCGCTTTCTTGGCCACGGCCTTCTTGGCGACGGCCTTCTTGGCTACCGCTTTCTTGGCGGCGACCTTCTTGACTGCCGGCTTCTTGGCGGCAACCTTCTTCACTGCCGGCTTCTTGGCAGCGACTTTCTTGACGGCTACCTTCTTGACGGCAGCTTTCTTGGCCGGTGCGGCCTTCTTCGCTACTGCCTTCTTGGCGGCGGGCTTCTTCACCGCTTTCTTTACGGCTTTCTTGGCTGTTGCCATGGTCATGCTCCTTAGGTTCAGGGGTCCCAGAACTTAAACCCGTGCCCCGATCCGCCAACGGCGCATCGTGCCCGGGCTATTCATCGGCGCAAGCCGCTGTTCTGTGCGAGCAACAGCTACTACGGTTTGCGCTAATGAATTCGGCACAGCCATTTGATATGGCCCCCGCTCCTATGGCGCGAGCCATTTCAAATGGCGCCGGCAGGCGACCTGATCACAGGCCGCCGACCGCTTGTTCTACGTGTTCGAAATGCCTCCACGCCGCGCCTTCGGCTCGCTGCCCCCGAGGGGGTGCGCTTTTCCTTGAGACGGCCCAGCGGCAAAACACCCTGACCAGGGAGAGCGTCATCAAGCCTGTCGCGAACGCGACGCTCCTTGCTTCTGGAGCGTGCCCGCGCCGGGCCTGATGACGTACTGCTTTTACTCCCAGCTCAGCGTGCCACCGGTTTGGTATTCGATCACGCGAGTTTCAAAAAAGTTGCGTTCCTTTTTAAGATCGATCATTTCCGCCATCCACGGGAAGGGATTTTCTTCCTGGGGGTACAGCGGTTCGATACCGATTTGCTGGCAACGACGGTTGGCGATGAAGCGCAGGTAGGATTTGAACATAGGTGCGTTCAAGCCCAACACGCCGCGCGGCATCGTGTCTTCGGCGTAAGCGTATTCGAGTTCGACCGCTTTGCGGAAGAGTTCTCGAATTTCTTCGCGGAATTCCGGCGTCCACAGATGCGGATTTTCCAGTTTGACGGTGTTGATCAGGTCGATGCCGAAATTGCAGTGCATGGATTCATCGCGCAGGATGTACATGTACTGTTCGGCGGCGCCGGTCATCTTGTTCTGGCGGCCCAGCGCCAGGATCTGCGTGAAGCCAACGTAGAAGAACAGGCCTTCCATCAGGCAAGCGAAGACGATCAGCGACTTCAGCAGCGTCTGGTCGGCTTCGGGAGTGCCCGTCTTGAAGTTGGGGTCCGCGATCGCGTCGATGAACGGGATCAGGAACTCGTCCTTGGCGCGGATGGACGGCACTTCGTTGTAAGCGTTGAAGATCTCCGCTTCGTCCAGGTCCAGGCTTTCGACGATGTATTGATAGGCGTGCGTGTGGATCGCTTCTTCAAACGCCTGGCGCAGCAGGAACTGGCGGCACTCGGGCGCCGTGATGTGGCGGTAGGTGCCCAGCACGATGTTGTTCGCGGCCAGCGAGTCGGCGGTGACGAAGAAACCCAGGTTGCGCTTGACGATGCGGCGCTCGTCCTCGGTGAGCCCGTTCGGGTTCTTCCAGAGGGCGATGTCGCGCGACATGTTGATCTCTTGCGGCATCCAGTGGTTGGCGCAAGTGGCCAGGTACTTTTCCCACGCCCACTTGTACTTGAACGGTACGAGCTGGTTGACGTCGGTCTGGCCGTTGATGATGCGCTTGTCGGCAACCTTCACGCGTTGCGAGGTGGCGGCGCCGCTGGCGGCCAGGCCGGCCGCGTGTTCAGGCGCGGCGGGCGTGGGCATGGCGGTGTCGCCGAAAACACCGGTCGCCGCCCGGACTGCGGGCGCAGCCTGCCCGCCCGCCGCAGGTGCGGGCGATTGAGCAGCTTGCGTGGCGATGGTGTCGTCTTCCCAATTAATCATGATTCATTCTCCGGAGGCGGTTATTGGCAGGCTTCGCACTCTTCGAAGCCGGGGTCGCCCGGCCGCATGGTGCAAACCGCCCCGAGAACTTCGGGTTCCGGCAAAACAGGTGCAGCAGCGACAGCGGCGGACGTGGACTGGCCTCCTGCGGAAACGGCGTTCAATTCGCCGCCGCGTCCCGTGGACTTCTCGGCGCTGGTGGCGCCCAGGGTACGCAGGTAGTAGGTCGTCTTCAGGCCGCGCTTCCAAGCCAGCTTGTAGGTGTCGTCCAGTTTCTTGCCCGACGCGCCGGCCATGTAGATGTTCAGCGACTGTGCTTGATCGATCCACTTCTGGCGGCGCGACGCGCATTCAACCAGCCAGCTCGGTTCGACTTCGAACGCAGTGGCGTAGAGGTCGCGGAGTTCGGAAGGTACGCGATCGATGCGGGACAGGCTGCCGTCGAAGTACTTGAGGTCGGCGACCATGACTTCGTCCCAGAGACCGAGTTTCTTCAGGTCACGCACGAGGTAATCGTTAACGACCGTGAACTCGCCGGAGAGATTCGATTTGACGTACAAGTTCTGGAAAGTGGGTTCGATGCACGCAGATACGCCAATGATATTGGAAATAGTCGCGGTTGGGGCGATTGCGATGCAATTGGAGTTGCGCATGCCATGTTGTTTGATGCGCGCGCGCAACGTATCCCAATCGAGCGTGCTCGACTCATCGACTTCAACATGACCACCGCGTTCATCACGCAGCATCTTCAACGTGTCTTGCGGCAAGATGCCGCGCGACCACAGCGAGCCTTCATACGATTGATAGCGGCCGCGCTCTTCAGCGAGCAGGCTCGAGGCCCAGTACGCGTGATAGCACACGGCTTCCATCGAACGGTCGGCGAATTCGACGGCGGACTGCGATGCGTAAGGCACGCGCATCATCTGCAGGCAATCCTGGAAGCCCATGATGCCCATGCCCACCGGACGATGGCGCGCGTTGGAATTGCGAGCCTTGTCGACGGCGTAGTAGTTGATGTCGATCACGTTGTCGAGCATGCGCATTGCGATGCTGACGGTGCGTTTGATCTTGTCGTGGTCGAGTTCGAAACCGCCACCGGCAGCCGGCTTCATGTGCGCGACCAGGTTCACGGAACCCAGGTTGCACACCGCGATTTCGGATTCGTTGGTGTTCAGCGTGATCTCGGTGCAGAGGTTCGAGCTGTGGACCACGCCGACGTGCTGCTGCGGCGAACGGATGTTGCAAGGATCCTTGAACGTGATCCAGGGGTGGCCGGTTTCGAACAGCATCGACAGCATCTTGCGCCACAGGTTCAGCGCCGGCATCTTCTTGAAGAGCTTGAGTTCGCCGCTGGCCACGCGCGCTTCGTAGCCCACGTAGGCTTCTTCAAAGGCGCGGCCGTACTTGTCGTGCAGGTCGGGGCAGTCGGACGGCGAGAACAACGTCCACTCGCCGCCTTCCATGACGCGCTTCATGAACAGGTCGGGAATCCAGTTCGCCGTGTTCATGTCGTGCGTGCGGCGGCGCTCGTCGCCGGTGTTCTTGCGCAGTTCCAGGAATTCTTCGATGTCCAGGTGCCACGATTCCAGGTACGTGCAGACAGCGCCCTTGCGCTTGCCGCCCTGGTTGACCGCGACCGCGGTGTCGTTGACGACCTTCAGGAACGGCACGACGCCTTGGCTTTCGCCGTTGGTGCCCTTGATGTGGCTGCGCAGCGCGCGCACCGGGGTCCAGTCGTTGCCCAGGCCGCCGGCGTACTTGGCCAGCAGCGCGTTTTCCTTGATGGCGTCGTAGATGCCTTCCAGGTCGTCGGAGACGGTGGTGAGGTAGCACGACGACAGCTGCGAGTGCAGGGTGCCGGAGTTGAACAGCGTCGGCGTCGAGCTCATGAAGTCGAACGAGGACAGGATCTCGTAGAACTCGATGGCGCGGGTTTCGCGGTCGGCTTCGCGCAGCGCCAGGCCCATGGCCACGCGCATGAAGAACACCTGCGGCAGTTCGATGCGGGTGCCGCGGATGTGCAGGAAGTAGCGGTCGTACAGGGTCTGCAGGCCGAGGTAGCCGAACTGCAGGTCGCGCTTGGCGTTCAGGGCGTGGCCCAGCTTGGTCAGGTCATAGCTGGCCAGATCGGGCGACAGCAGGCCGCCTTCGATGCCGCGGGCGATGAAGGTGGGGAAGTATTCGGCGTAGCGGGCGGCCATGCCGTCCTGCGAGACTTCCTCGCCCAGCACTTCCTTGCGGATCGTGTGCAGCAGCAGACGTGCGGTGACCTGGCTGTAGGCCGGGTCCTTTTCGACCAGCGCGCGCGCGGACAGGATGGCGGACTTGAACACTTCGTCGACGGGAATGCCGTCGTACAGGTTCTTGACCGTTTCCTTCAGGATCGCTTCCGTGTCGATGAATTCGGCCAGGCCTTCGCCGGCGGCTTCGATGGTGGCGCGCAGTTCAGCCAGGTCCAGCGGGCGGCGCACGCCGGCGTCGGTCACGTTCAGCACGTGCTCCTGCGGGGCGGCGGCCTTCTCCTGGGTGTCGGCGGCGGCCGCGGCTGCGGCGCGTTCCTGCGTGCGCTTTTCGCGGTACAGCACGTAGGCGCGGGCAACGTCGTGTTCGCCCGAGCGCATCAGGGCCAGTTCGACCTGGTCCTGGATGTCTTCAATATGGAAGGTGCCGCCGTTGGGGCGGTTGCGCACCAGGGCGTTGACGGCCTGGCTGGTCAGGTTCTCGACCAGCTCACGCACGCGCGCCGAGGCCGCGCCCTGGCCGCCGTTGACGGCCAGGAAGGCCTTGGTCATGGCGATGGCGATCTTGTTGGGTTCGAACCCGACCACCGAGCCATTGCGGCGAATGATGTTGTAGCTGGCCCATTGCCCGCCATTGGCGTCGGCAGGGGAATCGGTTTGCGAGGGCGGCACGGCCGTAGGCCGGGTCACAGAGGCGATCGTAGTCTGCATGGAAGCTCCTGTGCGAAAAGCGCGTAGATAGCGACATGACGACGTCATGTCAGGTACGAAATTGGATCTTTTGAGGGGGTCGCAACGTTCTGGACGGGCTAGTCCAAAAGGCGTGGCCGACGGGAATCAGCGCTTAGGCGACCACAACATGTAGTGTAGCACCCCTCGTTGGACACTAATTCTAGTGATCGAGTACGACAGGGACAAGAAGAAGATAAGACGAAGTTCACAAAAGATTGTTACCAAATGCACTAGGCGCGCCCAGCAAGGCGCGCCCAGGAAGGTGCCGCTCAGAGCGAATGTTTATGCGGTTTTCCGCAGGGGCATATCTTGCGGGGCAGGCGCCGTATAGGTTTGCATCAAGCGGCCCAACTCCGTCCGATACTTCTCGACGTTTGCAGCCTTCACGTGACCGAAGCCGCGGATGGTTTCTGCAAGGCCGGCGATTGTAGCCGCTTGGGCCAGCTTGTCGCGGGTCAACCCTGCAAGCAACTGGTCTATGGTCTGGCGGTACTCGCGCACCAGCGACCGTTCCATCTTGCGTTCGGCGGTATGGCCGAAGGGATCGAACCAGGTGCCGCGCAAGCCCTTCAGGCGCGTCAGCATTTTCAGCGCGGTCATGGTGCGCGGACCTAGCGTCATCTTGCGCGGCACGCCGGTGCGCGGATCCTTGCGCGCGAAGATGGGCGGCGCCATGTGGAAGCGCAGGCTGTAGTCGCCTTCGAACTGGCCCTTCAGCTGGGCCTGGAACGACTCGCCAGTGTAGAGCCGAGCCACTTCGTATTCGTCCTTGTAGGCCATGAGCTTGAACAGGCCGCGCGCGACCGCCAGCGCCAGCCGCGGGGTCTTGGCCTCGGGCGCGAGTTCACGTTCGCGCGCCGCGACGGCTTCGACCACGTCCTGGAACTGGCGGGCATAGCCGGCGTCCTGGTAGGCGGTGAGGTCGTCGATGCGGCGGGCGACGGCGCGTTCGAACGACTCGGGCACATGCAACTGCACCACCTGGGCGCGCGGCCGCAGCGCGCCTTCCAGCGCGTCGGGCTGGTGCGCCGCGAGGCGACCGCTGTCGAACGCGGCCCGGTTGGCGGCCACCGCCACGCCATTGAGTTCGATGGCGCGGTTGATGGCCGCTTGCGATAGCGGCACGCCGCCGCGCTGCCAGGCATAGCCCAGCATGAACATATTGGACAGGATGCTGTCGCCGAACAGGGCCAGCGCCGCTTCATGCGCGTCGATCGCGGCGGTGTTGGATTCGCCCGCCGCGTGGCGGATCTTGGCCAGCAGCGCTTCGGGCCGCATGGCCGCGTCCGGGTTGCGGGTGAAGTCGGAGACCGGCGCGACGTAGCTGTTGACCGTGACCTGGGTATGGCCGCGGCGCAGCGCGCCCAGCGAATCCGGCGCCACGGAGGCGACCGGGTCGCACAGGATCGCGGCGTCGGCCTGCTGCCAGTCCAGGCGCACCGGGCCTGCCGGCGCACCGGCAGGCGCCAGGCGGATGTGGCTGACCACCGTGCCGCCTTTCTGCGCCAGGCCGGTCAGGTCGAGCACGGCGGCGGACAGGCCTTCCAGGTGCGCGGCCATCGACACGATGGCGCCGATGGTGATGACGCCGGTGCCGCCCATGCCGGCCACCAGCAGGCGGTAGGGATGGTCCAGTACGGGCATGGCGGGCAGGGGCAATTGCGCGATCAGTTTTTGCAGGCGTTCCTGGTCGGCCTTGGGCGCGGCGCTCTTCTTGGGCTTGCCGCCCATGACGGACACGAAGCTGGGGCAGAAGCCTTCGGCGCAGGAATAGTCCTTGTTGCAGCTGGACTGATCAATGGCGCGCTTGCGGCCATAGGGCGTTTCCAGCGGCACCACCGACAGGCAGTTCGACTGCACGCCGCAGTCGCCGCAGCCTTCGCAGACGGCGCTGTTGATCAGCATGCGGCGTGCCGGGTCGGGGAACTGGTTCTTCTTGCGGCGCCGGCGCTTTTCGGCGGCGCAGGTCTGGTCGTGGATCAGCACGGTCACGCCGGCGATCTCGCGCAGCTCGCGCTGCAGCGCGTCCAGTTCGCGGCGGTGGTGCACCGTGATGCCGGCGCCCAGGTCCACGCCCTGGTATTTTTCGGGCTCGTCCGTGGTGACGACGATGCGCGTCACGTTCTCGCCGCGCAGTTGCTGGCAGATGCTGGGCACCGAGATCGGGCCGTCGATGGGCTGGCCGCCCGTCATGGCCGTGGCGTCGTTGAACAGGATCTTGTAGGTGATGTTGGCCTTGGCGGCCACGGCCTGGCGGATGGCGAGATAGCCGGAGTGGTAATAGGTGCCTTCTCCCATGTTCTGGAAGATGTGCGGCATCTTGGTGTAGCGCGACAGGCCGATCCAGTCCACGCCTTCGCCGCCCATCTGCGTCAGGCCGCCGGTGTCGCGGTCCATCCAGGCGGCCATGTAGTGGCAGCCCACGCCCGACAGCGCCTGGCTGCCTTCCGGCACCTTGGTCGAGGTGCTGTGCGGGCAGCCCGAACAGAAGTAGGGGCGGCGGCGCATGCCGTCGGCATCGTTGGACAGCGGCGCCTGGCAGGCGAACGCGGACAGGTCGGCCGCCAGCGGCAGGCCGGCGGCGCGGCTGAGCCAGCTGGCCAGCGGCTGCGCCAGCAGGGAAGGACGCAACTGGCCGGCCGAGGGCACCAGCGCTGCGCCGTCGAAGCCTTTCTTGCCGATGACCGAGGGGCGCTCCGGCATATTGAACAGCAGGTCCTTGATCTGGCTTTCGACCACCGCGCCTTTTTCCTCGATCACGAGGATGTGCGACAGGCCGCGCGCGAATTCCAGCAGGCGCTCGCTATCCAGCGGCCAGGTCAGGCCGGGCTTGTAGATGCGCACCGGCGCGTTGGCCGTGACGGTGTCCACGCCCAGGCGCGACAGCGCTTCCATGGTGTCCAGGTGCGCCTTGCCGACCGTGACGATGCCCACGGTCGCCTTGGGCGCCGGACAGGCCAGGCGGTCGATGCTGTGGCGGCGCGCGAACGCGGCCACGGCCTTCATGCGCAGGTTCATGCGCGTTTCGATCGCCAGCGACAGGAAGTCGCGCGCGGAGTATTCGAGCGATTCGGGCGGCATGTCCGGGTCCGCCGGCATGTCGTAGCGCTGGACGGGGGCGGGGACGAAGGAGTGCCCGCATTCGATGGTTTCGGACACGGCCTTGAAGGCGACCCAGGTGCCCGAGTAGCGCGACAGGGCCCAGCCCCAGAGCGCGAAGGTCTCGTATTCGTCGATGGAGGCGGGATGCACGATGGGCATCTGCCAGCCGATCAGCGAGGCCTCGCTGGCATGCGGGATCGAGGACGAGACGGCGGTGTGGTCGTCGCCCACCACCACCAGCACGCCGCCGTTGCGCGATGCGCCCGCGGCGTTGCCGTGATGCAGCGCGTCGCCGGCGCGATCCACGCCCGGGCCCTTGCCGTACCACATGGCGTAGACGCCATCGACGTTGCGGTCGGCGCGCACGCCGGCCTGCTGCGTGCCCATGACGGCGGTGGCCGCCATGTCTTCATTGATGGCGGGCAGGAAGGTGATCTGGTTGGCGTCCAGCGCCTTCTGCGCCTTCCACATGGCCATGTCCACGCCGCCCAGCGGCGAGCCGCGGTAGCCCGAGACGAAGCCGGCCGTGTTCAGGCCGCGCTCGCGGTCCATCCGGGCCTGGGTGAGCATGATGCGCACCAGCGCCTGGGTGCCGGTCAGAAAGATGCGGCCGGAGCTGCGGGTGAGGTTGTCGGCGAGCTGGTACTCGAGGTCCAGCTGGGGTTCGGCGGCGGGGGTACCGTCCATGGTGAATACTCCTGGTTTCGGCACCATGATAGGTTCGCGAGCCATCAGGTTTATTGCGTTTTTGGATCGTGCTATCCCTATAATTCGCAATGAACATTTCGTGTACGACAAAAACCAGGAGACTAAGCGATGGACAAGACCGATATCGGCATCCTCAAGGCCTTGCAGGAGGACGGCCGGGCCTCGGCGCAGCAGCTTTCAGAGAAGGTGGGCCTGTCGGCCGCGCCGGTGTGGCGGCGGGTGAAAGCGATGGAAGCCAGCGGGGTGATCCAGGGCTATAGCGCCCAGGTGGACCGCAGCAAGGTGGGGCTGGGCTGCATGTTCGCGCAGATCAGCCTGGAGCGGCATTCGGCCAATACGGTCGAGAACTTCGAGCGCTCGGTGCGCGACGCGCCCGAGATCCTTGAGTGCTATGCGGTCACGGGGGATTCGGACTTCCTGCTGAAGATCCTGGTGGAAAGCCCGGAAGCCTACGACCGGTTCCTGCACCGCTTCCTGTTCAACATGCCGGGCATACGCCAGACGCGCACCATCGTCGCGCTGCGTGAAATCAAGCACGAGCAGCGCCTGCCGCTGTAGGCGCTGCGGTGCCCTCTCTATATAGATATAGGGAGGGCCGCGAGTTTATTGGGGCTGGATGCCGGAAATCCGGATCCATTCCTTCCAGCGCGCCGTGTCTTCCTTCACGAAGGCGTCGAAGCGGGCCACGTCCATCGATTCCGGCGTCAGGCCCAGGGCGCGCAGCTTGCTGGCGGTGGCCTCGTCCTTGACCGCCGCCTGCATGTGGGCGTTCATCTTTTCCACGATCTCGGGCGGCGTGCCCGCCGGCGCCGACAGGCCCAGCCAGCCGGCGACGACGAAATCCGGATAGTAGGTGGTCATGGTCGGTACGCTGGGCCAGGCCGCTTGCGGCTGGGCGCCGGTGACGGCGATGGGCACCAGCCCCTTGCCGTCGATCTGGCCCATCGCGGTGAGGTAGTCGACGAAGGCGAAGTTGATCTGCTTGCCGCGCAGGTCGGTGATGATCTGCGTGATGTTCTTGTAGGCCGCGCCGGTGATCTCGATGCCGGCGCGCTGCTTCAGGAGTTCCGACGGCACTTGCGAGGACGAGCTGTAGTAGCCAAAGAAGACCTGTCCCGGATGCTTCTTGGCATAGTCGACCAGATCCGGCACCGTGCGGTACGGGCTGTCGGGAGAGACCACGCCGACCGTGCCGAAGGTGCCCAGCATGCCGACCTGGCGGAAGTCCTTCTGCGCGTCGTAGGGCAGACTCTTGTACAGGAACTGGTTGGCGGAGTGGGTGGAGTTGGTGGACAGCAGGAAGGTGTAGCCGTCCGCCGCCGCGTTCTTGGCGGCGTTGGTGCCGACGATGCCGCCAGCGCCGGGGCGGTCTTCGACCACCACGGTCTGGCCGGTCTTCTCGCCCAGGTACTGCGCCAGGGTACGCGCCGTAAGGTCGGCCGCGCCGCCCGCGGCGGACGGCACGATAAGGGTCACGGGCTTCTCGGGCCAGCCGGCGGCGTGCGCCGTTGCGGCCAGCAGCAGGCCGGCGCCGATCAGGGCCGGACGGATATAGCGGGGTATGGACATGCTTGTCTCCTGATGGCGCGGTTGCGCGTCGTTGTCGTTGTTGTGGTTGATCTGCGGGGCTCAGCCGAACTGGCCGCGGTGCCAATCCAGGATGGCGGCGGCGCTGACTTGCCACTGGTCCGCGTACATCATGCAATGCGGCTGCCCGGCAAGCACGGCGTGGGAAAAGCCGAAGCGGCGCGCGATCGCCAGGTCCTGGCCGGGCGGGTGGCGGTCATGCGTGTCCAGTCCGGCTTCCAGGCACAGGCCGGGAGCGCCGATGGCGGCGGCGTCGACAGGCACGCGCAACAGGTAGCGGTCGTTGAGCACTTGCGGGCTTTCGGCGCACAGGCGCTGAGATACCGGCGCGACGTCGCGGTCGGGCGAAGTCGCCAGAAAGCGCGCGCGGATTTCAGCGTCGTTCGGCGCGCGGCGAAGCATGCCCTCGGGGACGGGCGGCAGCGCTTGCGCGCCGGGCAGGTCGCCGGGCGGCGACGGCGCCAGCAGGATCACGCCAGCCACCGCGCGCTGGCTGGCGGCCAGCAGCGCCGGCAGTGCGCCCATGCTGTGGCCGACGACGACCGTGGGGCGCGCCAGCGCGTCCAGCGCGCTGATGACATCCTGGCCCAGATCGGCGATGCCGGCCGACGTAAACGCGTCATCCTGCGGCAGGGCTCCATGGCCGCGCAAGTCCAGCGCCGCGCAGGCCAGGCCGGCGCGGGCGAAATAATCCAGGTAGTGCGCGTAGCACCAGGCGCCGTGGTAGGCGCCGGGCACCAACAGCAGGCCGGGTCTGTCGTCTTGCGGGGCGGCGCCGAGGATCAGGCGGCCCTGGCCGGCAGGGCGGTCGGGCAGCCGGTCGATCAGGCTGAAATCCAGCGGGTCGGTGCAGGCGGGCGGTGGGAACAGCAAGGAGTCGGCATTCATGATGCGGTCATCTTAGGTGGGGTGATTCGATGAGAAAACTTTATTTTTCATATGATTGGATAAGTTTGACTAATCGATGCCAGCCATGCGCCCCTTGCCTGAGATTTCCATCACGCACTATCGCCACTTCCTGCTGGTGGCCGAGCTGCGCAGTTTCCGCGCGGCGGCAGCCCGGGCCTTCCGCTCGCAGCCGGCGTTGTCGCTGTCCATCCGCGAAATGGAACAGCGCCTGGGGCAGCCGCTGTTCGAGCCGGGCAACCGCGGCACGCTCACGCGTTTCGGGCAGGACTGCCTGCCGCTGGCGCGCGAACTGGTGCAGCACCACGACCGCGTGGCGGGGGCGCTGTCGGGACTGGCCAGTAACGAGGCCGGCACCTTGACCATGGCGTCGGTGGCTACCGTGGCCACGCATTGGCTGCCGGAACTGGTAGCTGTGTACCGCGAGCGCTATCCGGCGGTGGCGCTGCGCCTGTTCGACGACAACTCGGAAGGCGTGGAGCGCATGGTGCTGGCGGGCGAGGCGGAGCTGGGCGTATGCAGCCCGGTGTCGCAGGATCGGCGGCTGTCGTTCGAGCCCTTGCTGCGCGACGCTTTCGGCCTGGTGTGCCATCGCGGCCACCCGCTGGCCAGGCGCAAGTCGGTGACCTGGCGCGAGATCGAGGACCTGCCCCTGGTCGGCACCATCGCGCACCGCCAGCTTGCCGGCTATCCGCAGGCGGCCTTCATGCTGGACCGGCAGGTCTTCGTGTCCAACATGATGTCGCTGCTGGCCATGCTGGAACGCGGCGTCGGCGTCACGGTGTTGGCGCGGCTGGGCGTGCCGCCGGACTCGCGCGGCCTGGCCTTTGTGCCGCTGTCCGGCCCGCGCATCGAGCGTGAATTGGGCATCACCCGGCTGGCCGGCCGCAGCCTGTCTCCGGCTGCCGCGCGCATGGAGGAAATGCTGCGCGCGAAGGCTGCCAAACGCGGCCGCACTGTCGCTTGAAACCAACGCATTTTTGCGATTTACGGCCATAAAACAGGCCAATTCCGGGGGCGACTGTTGCGCAATTGCACGCGCTGCGGATCGCCGTTGATTCTTCGCAAACGGCTCTTTAGAGTGCGTGATGTTTGCTGCGCGAGGGATGTGCCGGGATGATCGGCGCGGCGCGTCGACAGACGTGTTGAGGAAGTCATGAGCAGTGTGTATTTGCGTACGGCGGGCATCGCCTGCGCCGTTCTGATCCTGGCCGGTTGCGCCGCCAGGAAACCCGCCACCATCACCGAGGCCCAGCCCGCGGAACCGCCCAAGCCAGTGGCCTGCGTGCCCGCCAAGGCCGGCGATCCGATGATAGGCACGTGGCTGTCGAACACCCGCCCGCGCGACGTCAGCGGCGATCTGCAATCGCTGATCGTGCTGTCCCCCGACGGCACCATGGCCTACGAATCCCTGCTGAAGATCGGCCGCAAGACGCGTCCCGCGCTGCGCGAGACCGGCTGCTGGAGCGTGGCGGACGGCATCTACACGATGCAGACCACCAAGTCCGCCGGTGAACTCGTGGACGCCAACGATCCTATCTACCTGAACCGCTACCGCGTCGAAAAGGTCGAGAAGACCCGCCTGACGATGCGCGAGCTCAAAAGCGGCGGCCAGGTCATGACCGCGCGCCGCATGCCCGCGGGCTACCGCCTGCCTTACTGAGCGTTGCGCCGGGCGGACATTCTGCCCGGCGGCAAAGCCAGGACGGCCGGGCTGGGGTAAGGTGCGGTCTTCAGCCACCGCCCCGTCGCCGGTCATCCATGCCCGCCCTTTCCTCCGAAGCGCGCGCCATCGCGCTGCTTGCCCTGGCCGCCTTCGTCAGCGCCAGCGCGTTCCGCATCTGTGATCCCATGTTGCCGCAGCTCGCGGCGGAATTCGGCACCACCACGGGGCAGGCCGCGCGCGCGGTGACCGCGTTCGCCGTGGCCTATGGCGTGCTGCAGATGTTTTTCGGCCCCCTGGGCGACCGCTACGGCAAGTACCGCGTCGTCAGCATCGCGACCTTTGCCTGCGCCCTGGGCAGCGCCGGCGCCGTGATGGCCGGCTCGCTGGACGTGCTGGTGTTCTGCCGCGTCCTGTCCGGCGCCGCGGGGGCGGGCATCGTGCCGCTGTCCATGGCCTGGATCGGCGACAACGTTCCATATGAACGCCGCCAGGCGACCCTGGCGCGCTTCCTGACCGGCACCATCCTCGGCATGTCGGCCGGCCAGCTGGCTGGTGGCCTGTTCGCCGACACGGTGGGTTGGCGCTGGGCGTTCGCCGCGCTGGTCGGCGGCTACCTGATAGTGGGCGTGCTGCTATTGCTGGAAGTGCGGCGCCAGCAGGTCTCGGGCTTGGGCCGGGTGGACCCGGGCGCGGTGCGCCAGGGTTTCGTGGCGCAGGCGCGGCTGGTGCTGGGCACGCCCTGGGCCCGCATCGTGCTGGCGACCGTGTTCGTCGAAGGGTTGCTGGTCTTCGGCGCCTTGGCCTTCGCGCCTTCCTATCTGCATGAACGCTTCGATATTTCCTTGACCGCCGCGGGCGCGCTGGTGGCCGTGTACGCCGTGGGCGGCCTGATCTATACGGTGGTGGCCGGCCGCATCCTGAAGCGCCTGGGCGAACGCGGCCTGGCGATCGCCGGCGGGCTGGTGCTGGGCGTGGCGTTCCTGTCCTATCTGCTGGGGCCGGTCTGGATGTGGAGCTTGCTGGCCAGCGTGTTGGCGGGCTTCGGCTATTACTTGCTGCACGCCACCTTGCAGACCAACGCGACCCAGATGGTGCCCTCGGCACGCGGCACGGCGGTGGCGTGGTTCGCATCCTGCCTGTTCATGGGTCAGGCGGCTGGCGTGGCGCTGGCGGGCGCGGTGGTCGACGAGATCGGCCCCGGCGCGCTGTTCGGCGGCTCGGCGGCGCTGCTGCCGCTGCTGGGTGCGTTCTTCGCGCGTGCGTTGAAGGCGCGCGCGGCGATCCAGCAGGCCTGAGGGGTTGTCGCAAGTAAACAGGCAAACAGGCAGCCAGACTGAAAACACCGCGGGCCTTGCTCATCCTGGAATGAGCAAGGC
>NZ_JCBAMT010000058.1:0-46030 GCF_059760445.1 Achromobacter sp. D7-1
CGCCAGCGCAGGCGCGGCCTGGCGGCCCATCGGGCCATGGTTTTTTCTTTCTGGCACAGCATTTGCTTCAGTGGAATCGGGCTGCCAATGAAGGTGGCCCGACGCAACGCGCCGCGATCAGCGGTCAGGGACAACGACGTTCCGCAGCGCCACCGGATAGGAATCCATGGCGCGCGGGACGTTTTTTTTTGCCAGGAGCCATGCATGACGCCATCGACCCGTAGCCCCTCCACCGACGCCGCCGCCGGCGGGGACCTCAGCGCCAACGCCGGACGCCGCAAATGGCTCTGCGGCACGGCGCGCGCGGTGGCCGGCGCCAGCCTGCTGTCGCTGGTCGACCCGCTGGTGCGCGCCGGCGCCTGGGCCGCCGGCACCGACGCGCCGGAGAAGACCGAGGTCAAGATCGGCTTCATTCCGCTGACCGATTGCGCTTCGGTCGTGATGGCTTCGGTGCTGGGCCTGGACAAGAAGCACGGCGTGACGATCACGCCTTCCAAGGAAGCCTCTTGGGCAGCCGTGCGCGACAAGCTCATGAACGGCGAACTGGACATGGCGCACGTGCTGTACGGCATGGTCTACGGCGTGCATATGGGCATAGGCGGGCCGAAGAAGGACATGGCCGTGCTGATGAGCCTGAACCAGAACGGCCAGGCCATCACGCTGTCGAACAAGCTGCTGGAAGCGGGCGTGCGCGACGGCGAATCGCTGGCCAAATTGATGGCGTCCGACAAGCGCGAATACACCTTTGCGCAGACCTTTCCCACCGGCACGCACGCGATGTGGCTGTATTACTGGCTGGCTTCCTATGGCATCCATCCCATGAAGGACGCCAAGGTCATCACCGTGCCGCCGCCGCAGATGGTGGCCAACATGCGGGTGGGCAACATGGATGGCTATTGCGTGGGCGAGCCCTGGGGCGCGCGCGCCATCCTCGACAAGATCGGCTACACGGCCGTTACCTCGCAGGGCATCTGGACCGATCACCCCGAGAAGGTGCTGGGCACGAGCGCGGACTTCGTGTCGCGCCATCCGAACACCGCGCGCGCGGTCACGGCCGCGATACTCGAGGCCGGTAAATGGATCGACGCCTCGCCCGCCAACCGCCAGAAAACCGCCGAGACCATCGCCGCCAAGTCCTACGTCAACACGGACGCCAGCGGCATCGTCGACCGCATGCTGGGCCGCTACGAGGACGGGCTGGGCAAGCGCTGGACCGACGAGCATGCCATGCGCTTTTACGCCGATGGTTCCGCCAACTTCCCGTACCTGAGCGATGGCATGTGGTTCCTCACCCAGCACAAGCGTTGGGGGCTGCTCAAAGATCATCCCGATTACCTGGCGGTGGCGAAACAGATCAACCGCATCGACCTCTACAAGCAGGCGGCGCAGGCCGCCGGCGCGCCGCTACCGGCCAGCGAGATGCGCAGCTCGAAACTCATAGACGGTGTGGTCTGGGACGGCAGCAACCCTGCGTCCTACGCCGACGGATTCAAGGTCAAGGTCTGAAAGGGAGCATGCAATGTCTAGCGTAACGACGATGAGCCGCGGCGATGAATTCATTGCCCTTTGGCGTGAACGCCTGGAGCTCGCGCTGCGGGCCGTGGTGGGGCCCGTGGCGGGCTTCGCATTGTTTGTGCTGGTGTGGCAGGTGGTGGCGCTGCGGATACCGGAAATTCCCACGCCCGGCGTCACTTGGCGTGCGGCCGTCGAACTCTTTTCCGATCCGTTCTACGACAACGGCCCGAATGACAAAGGCATAGGCTGGAACCTGCTGGCATCGCTGGAACGCGTGGCGATCGGCTTCGGCCTGGCCGCGCTGATCGGGATTCCGGCGGGTTTCGCCATCGGCCGCTATGCGGCGGTGCGGGCCATGTTCTCGCCCATCGTCAGCCTGCTGCGGCCGGTGTCGCCGCTGGCGTGGCTGCCGCTGGGGCTGTTGCTGTTCAAGGCGGCCAACCCGGCCGCCATCTGGGCCATTTTCATCTGTTCGATCTGGCCCATGATCATCAACACCGCGGTCGGCGTGTCGCGCGTGCCGCAGGACTACCTGAACGTGGCGCGGGTGCTGAACCTGTCCGAATGGAAAGTAACCACCAAGGTGCTGCTGCCCGCCGTGCTGCCCTACGTGCTGACCGGCGTGCGGCTGTCCATCGGCACCGCCTGGCTGGTGATCGTGGCGGCGGAAATGCTGACCGGCGGCACCGGCATTGGCTTCTGGCTCTGGGACGAATGGAACAACCTGAAAGTGGAGCACATCGTCATCGCGATTTTTGTGATCGGCATCGTGGGGCTGCTGCTGGAAACCCTGCTGGTCGCCCTGGCCCGCCGTTTCACCTATACCGAGGAATAGCGCCATGAAGAAATACGTACGCATCGAGCGCGTGGGTCAGACGTTCAGCACCCGCAAGGGCGCATTCGTGGCGCTGCGCGATATCGACCTGACCGTGGAACAGGGCGAGTTCATCACCTTGATCGGCCATTCCGGCTGCGGCAAGTCGACCTTGCTCAATCTCATCGCGGGCCTGACCCGCCCCACCAGCGGCGTGCTGCTGTGCGCCGAGCGCGAGATCACCGGCCCCGGCCCGGACCGCGCCGTGGTGTTCCAGAACCATTCGCTGCTGCCGTGGCTGAGCTGCTTCCAGAACGTGTACCTGGCGGTGGAACGGGTGTTCGGCGCGACGGAAAAGCGCGCGCAGCTGAACGAGCGCACACGCGCCGCGCTGGAACTGGTGGGCCTGTTGCCGGCGCAGAACAAGCTGCCGCGCGAAATATCCGGTGGCATGAAGCAGCGCGTGGGCATTGCGCGAGCGCTGGCGATCGAGCCGGGCGTGCTGCTGATGGACGAGCCCTTCGGCGCGCTCGATGCGCTGACTCGCGCGCATCTGCAGGACGAGTTGCTGAAGATCGTCGCCAAGACGCGCACCACCACTGTCATGGTCACGCACGACGTGGATGAAGCCGTGCTGCTGTCCGATCGCATCGTGATGCTGACCAATGGCCCGGCTGCGACCATCGGCGAGATCCTGCCGGTGCCTTTGTCCCGGCCGCGCGACCGCGTGCGGCTGGCCAATGACGCGGACTATCTGGCGTGCCGCGCCGCGGTGGTGGATTTTCTGCATCGCCGCCATGGCAACCCGGAGCGTTCGCAGGCGGCGCACCAGGCCAATGCGGCCCTGACGGTCGACCCGCAGCCGCTGGCCGAGGCCGGCGCATCGCGCGCAGCCGCCTAGAGGCAGCCATGGATGCGAAGCAGAAGCTGGTGGTGGTCGGCAACGGCATGGCGGGCATGCGCACGCTGGAAGAACTGCTGAAGCTGGCGCCCGATCTGTACGAGATCACGGTGTTCGGCGCCGAGCCGTATCCCAACTACAACCGCATCCTGCTGTCGCCGGTGCTGACGGGCGAGCAGAGCTTGCGGGACATCGTGCTTAATGACGAGGACTGGTACGCCCGCCACGGCATTCGTCTGCTGCTCGAGCGCAAGGTGGTCGCCGTGAATCGCGCACGCCGGGTGGTACAGGCGGATGATGGCACCGAGGCGCCCTATGACCGGCTGCTGCTGGCCACGGGCTCGAATCCGTTCATTCTGCCGGTGCCCGGTAGCGATCTGGACGGCGTCATCGCCTTTCGCGATATCGGCGACGTGAACCGGATGATAGAGGCGTCATCGCGCTACCGGCACGCGGTGGTGATAGGCGGCGGCCTGCTGGGCCTGGAGGCAGCCAACGGCCTGGCCGCGCGCGGCATGGACGTGTCCGTGGTGCATCTGGGGGAATCGCTGCTGGACCGGCAGCTGGACGAAGGCGCCGCAACCATGCTGCGCCGTGGCCTGGAGGCGCGTGGCCTGAAGTTCCTGCTGGGACGCCAGACCCGCGAGATCCTGGGCGGGACCGACGGACGAGTGCGCGCGCTGCGCTTCGCGGACGGCGAAGAGATTCCGGCGGACCTGGTGGTGATGGCTGTGGGCGTCAGGCCCAACACCGAACTGGCCGAGCGTTGCGGCCTGCACGTGAACCGCGGCGTGGTGGTCAGCGATACCTTGCAGACCTACGACCCGCGCATCTACGCCGTGGGCGAATGCGTGAGCCATCGCGGCACCGCCTACGGGCTGGTCGCGCCCCTGTACGAACAGGCAAAGGTGGCGGCCAATCACCTGGCGCTGCATGGCATCGGGCGCTACCAAGGCAGCGTGACTTCGACCCGTCTCAAGGTCACCGGCATCGACCTGTTTTCCGCCGGCGATTTCGCGGGAGGCGAGCAGACCGAAGCGATCACGCTGGCCGATACCCCGGGCGGCGTCTACAAGAAACTGGTGATCCGCGACGACAAGCTGGTGGGCGCCTGCCTGTACGGCGACACGGCGGACAGCGCCTGGTATGTGCGGCTGATCCGCGAGGGCCGACGCATCGGCGCCCTGCGCGAGCGGCTCATGCAGGGCGAAGGCGCGGCGGGGGAATAGGAAATGGATGCGCCCATGGCTCGCCGGATCGATATCGTGGACGCGGCGCCGCAAGGCGTGCGCGAAGTGGCGTCGGTATGCTGCTATTGCGGCACCGGCTGCGGCGTGCGGGTAGAGACGCGCGATGGCGCCATGCTGCGCGTGCGCGGCGACGAGCAGCATCCCGCCAACCGCGGCAGGCTGTGCAGCAAAGGCCTGGCGTTGGCGGACACGGTGCGGCGCGACGGCGCGCGGGTGCTGTCGGCGCAATGGCGCGAGACGCGCGGCCAGGCCATGCGCAGCATCGCGCTGGAGCAGGCGCTGGATATCGCGGCGGCCAAGCTGGGCGACACGATTGCGCGGCATGGGCCGGACGCCGTGGGCTTCTATCTGTCGGGGCAGTTGCTGACCGAGGACTACGCCGTTTTCAACAAGCTGGCGCGCGCGCTGGCCGGCACCAACAACATCGACACCAATTCGCGCCTGTGCATGTCCAGCGCGGTGTCGGGCTACAAGCGCACCCTGGGCGCGGATGCGCCGCCCGCCTGCTACGAAGACCTGGACCTGGCGGACACGGTGCTGATCGCCGGCTCCAATATGGCGTATGCGCATCCCGTGCTGTTCCGGCGGCTGGAGGCCGCGCGGGCGCTGCGCCCGGGCATGAAGGTGATCGTCGCGGACCCGCGGCGCACCGATACCGCGGCGTTCGCCGACCTCCACCTGCAGTTGGCGCCAGGCACCGACGTGGCTCTGTTCCACGCCATGCTCAATGTCATGGAGCAGGAGGGCTTGCTGGACCACGGCTACATCCAGCGCCATACCGAGGGCTTCGAGGCGCTGATGCAGCGTGCGCGGCAGTACACGCCGCAAGCGGCGCAGGCGATCTGCGGCGTGCCGGCAGCGGACATCGTCCAGGCGGCGCGTTGGTTCGGCGCGGCGGGCGCGGCGCTGTCGCTCTACACCATGGGCTTGAACCAGTCGACCAGCGGCACCGACAAGAACGCCGCGCTGATACACCTGCATCTGGCGACCGGGCAGATCGGCAAGCCGGGCGCGGGGCCATTCTCGCTGACGGGGCAACCCAATGCGATGGGCGGCCGGGAGGCCGGCGGCATGGCCACGCTGCTGCCGGGCCACCGCGATCCCGCATCGCCCTCGGATCGCGCGGAAACCGCCGCGTTGTGGGGCGTGGACGCCTTGCCGCAGGCGCCGGGCGCCACCGCGCTGGAGATGTTCGACGCGGTGCTGGAAGGGCGCATCAAGGTGCTGTGGATCGCGGCCACTAACCCGGCGCAGTCCTTGCCGGATCAGGCCCGGGTTCGCGCGGCGCTGGAGCGCGCCGAGTTCGTCATCGTGCAGGAGGCGTACGCAGGCACCGAAACGCTGGCTTACGCCGACCTGGTGCTGCCGGCTGCGACCTGGCCCGAGAAATCCGGCACGGTCACCAATTCGGAACGGCGCATCAGCCGCGTGCGCGCGGCGATCGATCCGCCAGGCGATGCGCAGCCGGACTGGCGCTTGGCGCAGGCGGTCGCGCTGCGCCTGGCTGCCCGCATGGCCCCGCACAAGGCGGCGCTGTTCGCCTACCGGGATGAAAGCGAAGTCTTTGCCGAGCATGCCCGTACGACGGCGGGCCGGGACCTGGACTACAGCGCGCTGGATTACGCGACACTGCACGCGCACGGGCCGCAGCAATGGCCCTACCGGCAAGGGCAAGGCACGGCGCGCCTGTATGCCAATGGGGTGTTTCCCACCGCCAGCGGACGCGCGCGGTTCTGCGACGTGGAGTACCGGCCGGCCGCTGAAGCCATTACGCCGCAGTATCCGCTGCGGCTCACTACCGGCCGCCTGCGCGACCACTGGCACACCATGGCGCGCACGTCCCTGGCCCGGGCGCTGACGCAGCATGTCGAGGAACCCTGGGTGTCCATGCATCCCGAGGATATGCGCCGGTTGGCGCTGGCGCCCGGCGCGCTGGCCAGGCTGGCCTCGCGCCGGGGTAGTGTGGTGCTACCCGTGCAGGCGGATGATGCGCTGGCGCCTGGGCAGGTGTTCCTGCCCATGCATTGGGGCAGCGCCTATATGGCCGGGCTGGGGGTGAATGCGCTGACCAATCCGGCCGCCGATCCCATTTCGCGCCAGCCCGAACTCAAGCACTGCGCCGTGTCCGCGGAACCGGCCGGCCTGGCGTGGCAGGCGGCCGGCTGGCTGCAGGGCGACGGCGCCACGCTGCGCGCGCGGCTGGCGCCGTGGCTGCGGCGCTTCGACTACGCGGTGGTCCTGCCGGTGGGCGCGGGCGGCGTGCGCATGCGCCTGGCGGCCTGCGCCGCGCCGCCGGCGCAGGAGCTGGCAGCGATGGCGGATGCGCTGGGCCTGCTCGAGCCCGATGTGGCTTTCGACGACCCCGCGCGCGGCCAGATGCGCAGGGTCAGGGTGGCGCATGGCGCCTTGCATGGCTTCCTGCTGGCCGGCGACCTGCGGGCGCAGGATGCGCTGCTGTCCTGGGCCGGCGGCGGCGATGCGCCGGCCAGCGTGGCGGCGCTGCTGACGGGGCGGATCGCGGGGGCCGTCCGCTCGCGCGCGGTCTGCGTCTGCAACGGCGTGAGCGAGGCCGCGATCCTGGCCGGCATCGCTCAAGGCTGCGATCTGGCGGCCTTGAAATCCACCCTGGGCTGCGGCACCGGCTGCGGTTCCTGCGTGCCGGAGATCCAGGCGCTGATCAGCCGCGCCGCACTTGCTGGCACCCCTGCGTAGCCGCCGCTGGCACGGCCGCGCCGACACGTTCCGACACGCGCCGGGCTTTGCAACCGGTGTAGTATCAAGCCAACCCTGCGCCAGGCGCGGGCGGTTTTTTCCGGATTCATGGAGTGGCTTGTGACGATGCGAAAAATGGCATCCCTGGTTTTTACGGTGGGCGCGCTGGGCGCGGCCGCTGCGGCGCAGGCCGGCGTGTGCGATGCGCAGTTCATGCATGACGGCGGCGCGGTGCAACTGACCGGCACCGGCAACCTGGCGCTGGGCGCCGACTTGACCTTCGCCGAAGTTACAAAAAGCAATGGCGACAACTGCCGCGCGCGCGTGCAAGGCGTGGCCACGTTCAGTTATGCCGGCCTGCCGCCAGGCAAGTCCAAGCTGGACTACCTGATGACGGTCAAGGGCGGCCAGGCCACCTTTCTGCGCTATGCCAGCGCGGGCGAAGCGCCCAAGCCTTCCGAAGGTCAGTTCGACCTGCGCATGCTGGGTCTCTTCGCCTATGACGGCCAGCTTAGCGCCGGCCAGAAGCTGCCCGGCTCGTCCTTCCGTCTGAAGATCGGCAAGGAAGCGCCGGTGGGCGGCCAGCCCAGCACCACCGTGCGCATCGGCGAGAAAACCGTGGGTCAGAAGACGTCGGTGAAGACGGCCCTGGGCTCGCAGTCCTGCCATCCGATCACCTACACCCGCAACTCCGATCCCACCATGGCCACGTTCCAGGGGTTGACCATTCCCATCCCGGGCATGAACACCACCGTGACGGACTGGTACTGTCCGGCGATCAATCTGGTGATGAAGCAGGACATCGATCAGGGCGGCGTCAAGTCCGCCGTTGAGATTACGCAAATCAAGTAGCACCCCGTAGCAAGCGCGCCGTGTGTCCCGCATGGCGGCTGGTATGATGGTTCCGTCATTGACACACAACAGGAGCTCAAATAATGGCCACGAGAAAATCCGAAGAAGTCGCAAAAGAAAAACTCATCGACAGTGTCAAGTCCAGCCTGAATGACGCCGAAAGCCTGCTGCGCGAAGCCGCCAGCAGCACGGGCGACAAGGCCAACGAATTGCGCGACCGCGCGCTGACGTCCCTGAAGCGCACGCGCGAAGCCCTGTACGAAGCACAGGACGCCGTGCTGGAACGCGGCCGCAAGGCTGCCCGCGCGACCGATGACTACGTGCACGACAATCCCTGGCAAGCCATTGGCATCGCAGGCGTGACCGGCCTGCTGCTTGGCTTGCTGATCAGCCGCCGCTGATAGGGCAGGACATCCGGGCGGGCGGCGCGGGCGCAAGGCCGCGCTTCCCGCCCGGCGTCCTTTTCAGCCATGGGTCTACGAAAATCTGTTTTCGGCGTTGCCTCCAGCGTGGTCGGGCTGTTGCGCACGCGCCTGGAATTGCTGGCGCTGGAAGCGGCGGACGAAAAAGCGCGCCTGCTCAAGCTTTTGGGCATGGCGTTTGCTGCGCTGCTGTTCCTGACGCTGGCGGTGCTGGTCTTCACCGTCACGGTCGCGGTGGCGTTCTGGCCCACTGAAGACCGCTATCTGGCCCTGGGCCTGCTGGCGGGTTTCTACGGTCTGGTCGGCGTGGCCTTGCTGGTGGCGGTGCGCCACGGGCTGGTCTATGGCGCGCCGCCGTTCTCCGCCACGCTCGAAGAGCTCGGGCGCGACGCCGAACTGCTGGAGCGGGTGCGCGACGCGCAGGACGACGACGAAGCGCAGGCGCGCCGGCGCGAGGAGGGCTGAAGCATGACGAAAAGGTCTCCCACCGTCGACCGCGCCGTGCGCATCGAATTGCTGCGCGCCCGCGCCGCCATCGAACGCGAATCGCTGGCGCAAAGCATCGCGTCAACCGGACGCAAGCTGGAACCTGCCGCGCTCCTCAAGGGACTGCTGCCGGGCCTGGCCTCGGGCGGCGCATCGCGCTGGGCCTTGCAGGCAATCAGCCTGGCGCGGCGCTATCCCATCGTCAGCTCATCGCTGTCCGCCATGATCATGCGCGGCGGCAAGCGCTCCAAGCTCTTGAAGATCGCCGGCGGCGCCTTTGTCGGCTGGCAATTGTTCAAGGCCTGGCAGAACTCGCGGCGCGATGATGATGCGGCGACTGGCCAACGCTGACGCTGCGGCTTTGCCCAATAAAAACCCGCCATGCAGGCGGGTTTTTTTATGGTGCGAGCCCGGAACTCAAAGGCCCAACTGCCCCCACATCTCATCCACCCGCTTCTTGACGTCCGCATCCATGGCGATAGGCGTGCCCCATTCGCGGTTGGTCTCGCCAGGCCATTTGTTGGTGGCGTCCATGCCCATCTTGCCGCCCAGGCCGGATACCGGCGAGGCGAAATCCAGATAGTCGATGGGGGTGTTCTCCACCAGCAAGGTGTCGCGCACCGGATCCATGCGGGTGGTCATCGCCCACACCACTTCCTTCCAGTCGCGCGGGTTGATGTCCTCGTCCACCACCACGATGAACTTGGTGTACATGAACTGGCGCAGGATGCTCCACAGGCCGAACATGACGCGCTTGGCGTGGCCGGCGTATTGCTTGCGGATCGAGACCACCGCCAGGCGGTAGCTGCAGCCTTCCGGCGGCAGGTAGAAGTCCACGATTTCCGGCAACTGGCGGCGCAGCAGCGGCACGAAGACCTCGTTGAGCGCCACGCCCAGCACCGCGGGCTCGTCTGGCGGCTTGCCGGTGTAGGTGGAGTGGTAGATGGGATTGCGCCGCATCGTTATCCGCTCCACCGTGAAGACGGGGAACCAGTCCTGCTCGTTGTAGTAGCCGGTATGGTCGCCATAGGGGCCTTCCAGCGCCATTTCGTAATCGGTATTCGGCGGCGGGTTGACGCCTTCGGGCACGACCGGCGCGATGGCGCGCGGGTCGGAGGACGGCAGCAGATGGCCTTCCAGCACGATTTCCGCCCAGGCCGGCACGGACAGGTCGCTGCCCAGGGCCTTGGCGACCTCGGTGCGGGAACCGCGCAGCAGGCCCGCGAACTGGTATTCGGACAGGCTGTCGGGCACGGGCGTGACCGCGCCCAGCGTGGTGGCCGGATCGGCGCCCAGGGCGACGGCGATGGGGAAGGGCGTGCCGGGATGTGCCAGGGCGTGGTCGCGGAAGTCCAGCGCGCCGCCGCGGTGCGACAGCCAGCGCATGATCAGTTTGTTGGGGCCCAGCAGTTGCTGGCGGTAGATGCCCAGGTTCTGGCGGCGCGCGTTGGGGCCGCGCGTGATTACCAGGCCCCAGGTCAGGAGCGGCGCGACGTCGCCGGGCCAGCAGGTCTGGATCGGCAGGCGGTTCAGGTCCACGTCCTTGCCTTCCCAGACGATTTCCTGGCAGGCGGGGCTTTTGACGTTCTTGGGGCTCATGTCCCACAGCGCGGACTTCAGCATCGAGACCTTGGCCAGCGCGTCGCGCAGGCCCTTGGGCGCTTCGGGTTCGCGCAGCGATGCCAGCAGTTCGCCGATGTCGCGCAGGGCGCTGACGTCGTCGGCGCCCATGCCGCGGGCCACGCGGGCCGGGGTGCCGAACAGGTTGGTCAGCACCGGCATCTGCGCGGGCTGCCCGTTGTGCTGCGCGTTTTCAAACAGCAGGGCGGGCCCTTCCGCGCGCAGGACACGGTCCGATATTTCAGTCATTTCCAGCCGGGTGGACACCGGCGCAGCGATGCGTCTGAGCTCGCCCATGCGTTCAAGTTGGGCGATGAAGTCTCTAAGGTCGCGGTATTTCACTACAGATCCCAGCTATTTGGTTACATGTTGGGTAGACAGAGAGGTTAACATTGACTCCCTCTTTTTTAACGCAGGAGGTTTTATGCCCGATGCGTCAGTGGCCAGCCTGTTCCGAAGCCTGGCCCAAGGAGTGCACCAATATCTTGCCGAGTCCCTGCGCATCTGCTCCGTTTATCTGGGCATTGCGGTCATTGTGACGGTAAGCATGGGATTCGCCCTGCCTGGTTTGCGCGACCAGGCATTGCAAGTGCACAAAGCCTTGTTGACCGCCCTAGCGCCTTCATCCATGCAAACCGGCGTCGAATCCGAAGCCGGTTCCGAACTGGGTTCCGACAGTGCGTCGGCAATTGCCATGGCCGTTCCCACTGCCCCCGCCAGCAATGCCACCGGCATGCTGGGGCCCGCCCGTGTCGCCCCTCCGGCGCCCAAGAAGCCTGCCGTGATGACCGCCACCGGTCCTCAGGCGGAAGCCTTGCGCAACTATATTTCGCGCAAGTACAAGGTCGCCTACGACGCCACCGGCCCGCTCTTGAACGTCGTGTACAAGGTCAGCCGCGAAAAGCAGCTGGACCCGCTGCTGGTGCTGGCCGTGATCGCCATCGAGTCCCGCTACAACCCTCTGGCCGAAAGCCATGTGGGCGCCCAGGGGCTGATGCAGGTGATGACCAGCGTGCACCAGGACAAATTCGACGCGGTCGGCAAGACCGCGCTGGATCCCGCCGCCAATATCGGCGTGGGCGCCACTATCCTGCGCGACTGCATCAACCGCCGCGGTTCGGTGGATGGCGGCCTGGCCTGTTACGTGGGTTCCACGGGACCGGACGACAACGGCTATGGCGCCAAGGTTCAGGCGGAACGCCGCCGCCTGGCGCTGGCCTCCGGCATCGCGCTGGCGCGCGACTGATAGACGGCCCGGCCTGATTGCAAAGCGCGTCCCCTGCGGACGCGCTTTGTTTTTGGGGTCAGCCTTGCAGCAGGCGGCCGATGCGGGCGACCGCCTCCTCCAGCCGGTCCAGGCCGGTGGCGTAGGAAAAGCGCATGGTGTGGCCGCCGTGGGCCGGCCCGAAGTCCAGGCCCGGCACGGCGGCCACGCCGGCTTCCAGCAGCAGGCGCTGCGAGAACGCGGCGCTGTCCATGCCCAGGTTGGCGATGTCGGCATAGATATAGAAAGCGCCGTCCGGCTTGACCGGCACCTGGATGCCCAGGCGCTCGAATTCCGGCAGCAGGTAGTCGCGGCGCTGCTTGAAGGCTTCGCGGCGGTGCTCGAAGGTCTTCATGGCGCCCGGCGAGAAGCAGGCCAGCGCAGCGTGCTGCGCCAGCGTGGGCGCGCAGATCGCCAGGCTGGCGGCGATTTTCTCCACCGGCGCCACCATGTCCTCGGGCACGATCATCCAGCCCAGGCGCCAGCCTGTCATGTGGAAGTACTTCGAGAAGCTGTTGATGACGATGACGTCGTCGTCCAGGGTCAGGGCCGAGCGCGGTTGGCCTTCGTAGGACAGGCCCAGATAGATTTCATCGACGATGGCGAAGCCGTCGCGGGCGCGGACCTGCGCCAGCAGTTCGGCCAGTTCGCCGTGGTCGATGGACGTGCCGGTGGGGTTGCTGGGCGAGGCGACCAGCACCCCCTGGGTGGCGGGCGTCCAGTGGCTGCCCACGTCATGCGCCGACAGTTGGAAGCGCTTGGCCGCCGTGCTGGGGATCAGGCGCGGCACGCCCCCCGCCGCCAGCACGAAATTACTGTTGGCGGGGTAGGACGGATCCGGCATCAGCACTTCGCCGCCCTGGTTGACCAGCGCTGCGCAGGCCAGCGTCAGGGCGCCGGAGGCGCCCGCGGTGACGATGACGCGGGCCGGATTGATCCGGGTGCCGAACTGCTCGTGGTAGAACTGGGCGATGGCCTCGCGCAGCGGCGTCAGGCCGGCCGAGGGGCTGTAGCCGCTGAGGCCGGCGCGCGCCGCGCGCTCCAGCGCTTCCACGACCTGGGGGGGCGCGGTAAAGTCCGGTTCGCCGATGCCCAGGCTGATAATGTCCTTGCCCGCCGCCTGCAGCGCTTGCGCCTGCTTGAATAGTTCCATTACCTGGAAGGTCAGGAAATCATTGGTGCGATGGGCAAGGCGGGGCATCGGATTCTCGAAGGCGTTTCGTAGCGAAAAAGGAATTGTAGTCATGCAGCCATCCCGGCGCGCTTTCCTCCTGGGCCGTCGTCCGGCCCGCAGTCCGTGGTCGGCCTTCATGGAGCGGCTGGCCCTGCTCTGCCAGGGATCCGTCCGAGATCTGGGCGAGGCGGAAGAGGGCGGCCCCCGCGGCGTGCTGGCAGCGGCTCGGGACGCGGACCTGGCGCATGCGCGCACGCTTTGCGCCGAATACCGCGTGACGCTGGCGCTGGCGGGAGCCGAAGGACCGTTCGAGGCGACCCGCGGCCCGCTCCTGCGGGTGGATCCGTCCGCCCTGACCGGGCTGGTGCGCCTGTCCGGCGATACCGGGCGCTGGCGCGCGCAGCCTGGGACGTTGGTGGCGGCGCTGGCCGAGGCCGGGTTGAGGCAGTTCGTCGGCCTGCCCGCGGACCTGACGCTGGCCGCGTGGCTGGCGGCCAAGGCCAACTGGCCCGCCGGGCGCTGCGCGGACTCGGGGGTGCTGGCCCTGGACGTGATGCTGGCGGACGGCATCGAGGAAACCCTGGGACCCTTCGGCGAGTCGGACGTCCAGCCCCTGCGTTCCGCCACGGTGCAGCGCCTGATCCCGGCGTTGTTCCAGCTGGCTTCGGGCGGCGATGCCTTCGCCACCCGGGACGGCGAGCGCTGGCTGGGCCGCTACCGGCTGGACGCCCTGAAGCCGGAAGCGCCCGCCACCGTCAACCTGGCGCATCTGCTGCTGGGACACGGCGGCACGCTGGCCTGGGTGCAGGCGGTGACGCTGGCTGAGGCCGCGCCCGCGCCGCAAGCGCCCGTGGGCGGGGACGAGCCGCCCGGCCTGGCTACCACCCGGCTGGATTCCCGGGTGAAGGCGCTATTCGATCCCGATGGCCGTTTTCCCCTATTCCACATCGCGGAATAGCGACAATTTGTAAGCCGGCGCTAACATGGGATGCGCATGCTTATCCAAGGGGCAGGCGGGGATTGCCGAGGTATCGCGGCGTCCGCCATCGGAATAGAATTCCCCCCTTTCGTGTCACACACTCTAGCCAGTAGACGCCCCTATGGATGCCAATCTCCGCAAAGCCGCCCTTGAATACCATGAGCTTGGTCGCCCCGGCAAAATCTCGGTTACGCCGACCAAGCAGCTCACCAATCAGCGCGACCTGGCCCTGGCGTACTCGCCCGGCGTGGCGGCAGCCTGTGAAGAAATCGTTGCCGATCCGGCCAATGTGTACCGCTACACGGCGCGCGGCAACTTGGTGGGCGTGATCACCAACGGCACCGCGGTGCTGGGCCTGGGCAACATCGGCGCGCTGGCCTCCAAGCCGGTGATGGAAGGCAAGGCGGTGCTGTTCAAGAAGTTCGCCGGCCTGGACGTCTTCGACATCGAAATCAACGAGACCGATCCGGACAAGCTGGTCGAGATCATCGCTGGCCTGGAAGCGACTTTCGGCGGCATCAACCTCGAAGACATCAAGGCCCCGGAGTGCTTCACCGTCGAGCGCAAGCTGCGCGAGCGCATGAAGATCCCGGTCTTCCATGACGACCAGCACGGCACCGCGATCTGCGTGTCGGCCGCCTTCATCAACGGCCTGAAAGTCGTGGGCAAGGACATCAAGCAGGTCAAGGTAGTGACCTCGGGCGCCGGCGCCGCCGCGCTGGCCTGCCTGGACCTGATGGTGGACCTGGGCCTGCCGCTGGAAAATGTCTGGGTCACCGACATCGAAGGCGTGGTCTACGAAGGCCGCACCGTGCTGATGGACCCGGACAAGGCGCGCTTCGCGCAGAAGACGGACGCGCGCAAGCTGGCCGAAGTGATCCAGGACGCCGACGTGTTCCTGGGCCTGTCGGCCGGCGGCGTGCTCAAGCCCGAGATGGTCGCGGCGATGGGCCCGCGCCCGCTGATCCTGGCGCTGGCCAATCCCACGCCCGAGATCCTGCCGGAACTGGCGCAATCGGTGCGCGACGACGTGGTCATGGCCACGGGCCGTTCGGACTATCCGAACCAGGTCAACAACGTGCTGTGCTTCCCCTACATCTTCCGCGGCGCGCTGGACGTGGGCGCCACCACCATCACGCGTGAAATGGAAAAGGCGGCGGTCTACGCCATCGCCGAGCTGGCCGAAGAGGAACAGAACGAAGTGGTGGCGGCGGCCTATGGCACCTACGATATTTCGTTCGGCCCTGAGTACCTGATTCCCAAGCCTTTCGATCCGCGCCTGATCGTGCGCATCGCCCCGGCGGTGGCCAAGGCTGCGATGGAAGGCGGCGTGGCCACGCGTCCGCTGGCCGACCTGGAAGCCTACGAAGAACAGCTGCAGCAGTTCGTGTACCACTCGGGCGCCTTCATGAAGCCGCTGTTCTCGGCGGCCAAGCGCATCGTGCGCGAAGGCGCTCCGGCCCGCATCGTGTTTGCCGAAGGCGAGGACGAGCGCGTGCTGCGCGCGGTGCAGGTGATCGTGGACGAAGGCCTGGCCCGTCCCATCCTGGTGGGCCGTCCGTCGGTGCTGCTGACCCGCATCGAAAAGCTGGGCCTGCGGCTGCGCCTGGGCGAGGACGTCGAAGTCACCAACCCGGAATACGACGAGCGCTTCCACCAGTACTGGACCACGTACTGGGAACTGATGTGCCGTCGTGGCATCACCAAGGAAATGGCGCGCGTGGAAATGCGCCGCCGCATGACCCTGATCGGCGCGATGATGGTGCGCCTGGGTGATGCCGACGGCATGGTCTGCGGATCGGTGGGCGCGTACCACGACCATCTGCGCTTCGTGGACGAAGTCATCGGCCGCCGCCCTGGCCACAATGTGTACGCCGCCATGAACATCCTGCTGCTCAACGAGCGGACGGTGGTGCTGGTGGACACGCATGTCAACGACGAACCCTCGGCCGAGCAGATCGCCGAATTCACCATCGCCGCCGCCAACGAGATGCGCCGCATGTATCTGGCGCCCAAGATCGCGCTGCTGTCGCGTTCGAACTTCGGTTCGGGCAGTTCGGCCTCGGGCGCGAAGATGCGCCGCGCGCTCGAACTGGTGCGCCAGGCCGCGCCGGACCTGGAGATCGACGGCGAGATGCATGGCGACTGCGCGCTGGATGAAGCGCTGCGCATGCGCATCCTGCCGTCGTCCACGCTCAAGGGCCAGGCCAACCTGCTGGTGTGCCCGAACGTGGACTCGGGCAACATCGCCTACAACCTGCTCAAGACGGCCGCGGGCGGCAACGTGGCGGTGGGTCCGTTCCTGCTGGGCGCGAATGCGCCGGTGCACATCCTGACCTCCAGTTCCACCGTGCGCCGCATCGTCAACATGACCGCGATGACGGTGGTCGATGTCAATACACCGCGTTGATGTGACGCCACCCGGTCCGGCGTGCCCGCGCACGCCGACCGGCCTGGTCCTGACCGGAGGCGGCGCCCGCGCTGCCTATCAGGTGGGCGTGCTCAGCGCCATCATGGAGTTGCTGGATCCGGACTGGCACTCGCGCTTTCAAAATCCTTTCCACATCATCTGCGGCACCTCCGCCGGCGCCATCAACGCCGCCGCGCTGGCCTGCCGCGCCGATCGGCCCCATCTGGGCGTGCGCCGCATCCGCCGGCTGTGGTCCTCCCTGAATACCGACATGATCTACCGGGCCGATGCGCCCGGCCTGATCCGTACCGGCGTGCGCTGGCTGGGCTTGCTGTCGCTGGGGTGGATGTACTCGGGCCTGACGCGCAAGCGGCCCCATTCGCTGCTGGACAACAGCCCCATGCAGGGCTTGCTGGAGCGGGTGCTGGACTTCCAGCACCTGCGCACCAATCTTGAAAGCGGCGCGCTGTCGGCGTTGGCGATCACGGCCTCGGGCTACACCAGCGGCGAGCACTTGACCTTCTACCAGGCGCACACGCCCATCGAACCCTGGCACCGCTATCTGCGGCTGGCGCTGCCCACGCCCATCGGCATCGACCACCTGATGGCCTCGTCCGCCATTCCCTTCGTCTTCCCGGCCCGCCAGGTGCAGGTGCATGGCAAGGGGGAGTGGTGCGGCGACGGCTCGATGCGCCAGCTTGCGCCCATCAGTCCGGCCATACACCTGGGGGCGCATCGGGTGCTGGTGATAGGCACGGGTTTCCGCGATGAAACCCACCCTGAAAACCGCGAGGATTCGCCACCTTATCCCTCGCTGGCCCAGGTCGGCGGACATGCGCTGGCCAGCATTTTCCTGGACGGCCTGTCGGCCGACGTCGAGCGCCTGGAGCGCATCAACTTCCTGATGGACCAGTCCGGTTCGGATGGCGGGCAGGGCCACGCGCGCCGCATCGAGGTCCTGACGATCACCCCCAGCCAGTCGCTGGATGTCATGGCGCTGGAACATTTGCAGGATATGCCGGCCCAGGCCCGTGCCCTTTTCCGCGTACTCGGTGTATCGTCCGACCCAGACCGTCCCGGCGGCGGGTCGCTGATGTCCTACCTCTTATTTGAATCCAGCTACACCAAGCGATTGATTGAACTGGGTTATGCCGATACGATGCAGCGTAACGACGAAGTGATCGCCTTTTTCAAGGGGGCTCAGGCATGACGCGCAATGGCCAATCTACTCTGCAGCGGCAGCTGATGCGCGGCGGTGCGCTGGCCCATGACGGGCTGGACAAGAAGGCCGTGGTGGATGCCGCCCATGAGCTTGGCCTGGCCCTGTTCGTCGCCAATTGCGATCCTGCCCGCAGCCGTTCCGCGGTGCTGCGCGCCATCGTCAAGGCAGTGGATTTCCCCGAGTACTTCGGCGGCAACCTGGACGCGCTCTACGACTGCCTGTGCGACACCGTGCTGGACCACAAGACCGGCGTGGTGCTGTGGCTGTACAAGCTGCATTCGGGCGATCCGGCGCTGGAAGAAGACGCTGGCCGCATCGAAACCGTTTGCTCCGACGCGGCGGATTTCGCGCGCGAAAACGGTCGTGTATTTGCGTATGTCGTCGAGCACGCCGGACGCCATCCGGACCCCGAGCCCGGCGTGGCGGCAGCGCCCTACGGCGAAGACAACTGATCTGACCGTCCTACCAGGCCAGCAGCGCGCTGGCCGCCGACAGCAGCGCCAGTCCCGCGGTCTCGGTGCGCAGCACCCGGGGGCCGAAGCGCACGGCCTGCACGCCCGCCTCGCGGGCCTGGGCCAATTCCTTGTCCGACCATCCGCCTTCGGGCCCCACCAGCAAGGTCAGGGCCTGCAGGTTCGGCACGGCACGCAGCGCGCCGGCAAGGTCGTCACTCGCTTCGGGATGACACATTAGCCGCAGGCCATCGGCGGGCTGTTGCAGCCAGTCGGCCAGCGTGAGCGGGGCGTCCACCGCCATCAGCCGGTTGCGGCCGCATTGTTCGCTGGCGGATTGCGCGATGCGCTGCCAGTGCGCCACGCGCTTGTCGAGCCGGGGGCCCGACAATTGCAGCACGCTGCGCTGGGCGGCGATGGGGCAGACGCGCGCGGCGCCCAGCTCCACGGCCTTCTCCACCACCCAGTCCATCTTGTCCCCGGAGGGCAGCCCCTGCACCAAAGTAATGCGTCCGGCCAGTTCAGCCTCGCGCGGCAGGAATTGGCCCAGTTGGGCAAAGCCGGCCTTGCCGTCCACTTCGAGGGTGGCGGGATATTCGCCGCCCTGGCCGTTGAACAGCGCCACGGCTTCGCCCGCGCGCAGCCGGAGCACGCGCAGCGCATGGTGCGCCAAGGCGTCCGGCAGCGCCACGCGGGCGCCGGCGGTCAGGGGGATGTCGCAGAAGAAACGGGGGGCTGACATGAATGTGCGCAAACTGATCTGATGTGGAGAAAGACTTTCTTGCCGCCGGGCCGTTCCAAGGCAAAAAACGCTTCTTGGGGAGCAGCTAGCCGGCGCAGCGGGCCCGGCGTGGGGGCGCTTGTTCTCGGGCCAGTAGCCTAGCACGGGGCCGCCTTCTGGCCGATGGCGTCGGGGAAACCCCTGGATGCTAAAATCCCATGCTTCGCAACCTACTCAACTGGCCCCTATTTCGATCGTAGGCCCGCCAGCTTCAAAGAGCCTTCCGAATGAGCAATCCGACCGCCCCTAAACTTGCCTTGGCGGATGCCATCCGCGCCCTCGCGATGGACGCCGTGCAACAAGCGAACTCCGGGCATCCGGGTGCTCCCATGGGCATGGCGGAAATCGCCCAGGCCTTGTGGGCCGGCAACCTGCGTCACAATCCCAAGGATCCCGCCTGGGCCAATCGCGACCGCTTCGTGCTGTCCAACGGCCACGGCTCGATGCTGATCTACGCCTTGCTGCACCTGACCGGCTACGACCTGCCGATCGAAGAACTGAAGAATTTCCGCCAGCTGCATTCCAAGACGCCGGGCCACCCCGAAGTGGGCATCACCCCGGGCGTGGAAACGACCACCGGCCCGCTGGGCCAGGGCCTGGGCAATGCCGTGGGCATGGCGCTGGCCGAAGCGCTGCTGGCCGCCGAGTTCAACAAGCCCGGCCACACGCTGGTCGACCATCACACCTACGCCTTCACCGGCGACGGCTGCCTGATGGAAGGCATCTCGCACGAAGTCTGCTCGCTGGCCGGCACGCTCAAGCTGGGCAAGCTGGTGGTGCTGTATGACGACAACGGCATTTCCATCGATGGCCACGTCGAGCACTGGTTCGCCGACGACACCGCCAAGCGCTTCGAAGGCTACGGCTGGAACGTGATCCGCGGCGTGGACGGCCATGACGTCGCTGCCGTGGACGCCGCCATCAAGGCCGCGCGCAAGCAATCGGACAAGCCCACGCTGATCGTCTGCCGCACCGTCATCGGCAAGGGTTCGCCCAACATGGCCGGCACGCACAATGTGCACGGCGCGCCGCTGGGCAAGGACGAAATCGCCGCCACGCGCGCCGCGCTGGGCTGGTCGTCGGAACCGTTCCAGATTCCGCAAGACATCTACGACGGCTGGGATGGCCGCAAGCAGGGCGCCGCCGCCCAGGCTGAATGGCAGTCGGCATTTGACGCCTATGCCGCCGAATTCCCCGCCGAAGCCGCCGAATTCACGCGCCGCATGAAGGGCGAAATGCCCGCCGGCTACGCCGAACAGTTCAAGGCGTTCCTGGACGCCACGCTGGAAAAGGCTGAAACCGTCGCCACCCGCAAGGCTTCGCAGTTCGCCATCACCGCGCTGGCGCCGCTGCTGCCGGAAATGCTGGGCGGTTCGGCCGACCTGACCGGTTCCAACTTCACCGACTGGAAGGGCGTTGCCGCCGTCCGCGCCGGCGACAAGGGTATCCAGTTCGGCCGCCACATCAACTACGGCGTGCGCGAATTCGGCATGGCCGCCATCATGAACGGCGTGGCCCTGCATGGTGGCTACCTGCCGTTCGGTGGCACCTTCCTGACGTTCTCCGACTACTCGCGCAACGCCATCCGCATGGCTGCGCTGATGAAGCAGCGTGTGGTCCACGTGTTCACCCACGACTCCATCGGCCTGGGCGAAGATGGTCCGACCCACCAGTCGATCGAACACGCCTCCAGCCTGCGCCTGATTCCCAACCTGTCGCTGTGGCGTCCTTGCGATACGGCCGAAACCGCCGTGGCCTGGAACGCGGCCGTGACGCGCCCGACCAGCATCGGCATGGACGTGCATGACGGCGGCCCGACGGCCCTGTTGCTGTCGCGCCAGAACCTGCCGTTCGTGCCGCGCGACGCCGCCACCGTCGAGGCCATCGCCCGCGGCGGCTATGTGCTGCGCGACGCCGAAGGCGCCCGCGCCGTCATCATCGCCACCGGCTCGGAAGTCGCCATCGCACTGGATGCGCAGGCGCAACTGGCCAAGGACGGCATCGCCGTGCGCGTGGTCTCCATGCCCAGCACCGACGTGTTCGACCGCCAGGACGCCGCCTGGAAGCAATCCGTGCTGCCCAAGGGCCTGCCGCGCGTGGCCGTCGAAGCCGGCATTACCGCCTTCTGGCACAAGTACGTGGGCCTGGAAGGCGCCGTCGTCGGCATCGACCGCTACGGTGAATCCGCGCCTGCCGGTGCACTGTTCAAGTTCTTCGGGCTGACCGCCGACAAGGTGGCCGAGACCGTCAAGCAAGTTTTGTAAAAAGGAGCTCAGTCATGACTATTCGCGTCGCCATCAACGGTTACGGTCGCATCGGCCGCAACATCCTGCGTGCCCACTACGAAGGTGGCAAGAAGCACGATATCGAAATCGTCGCCATCAATGACCTGGGCGATCCCAAGACCAACGCGCACCTGACGCGCTACGACACCGCCCACGGCAAGTTCCCGGGCACCGTCGAAGTCGACGGCGACTTCATGGTCGTCAACGGCGACAAGATCCGCGTGCTGGCCAACCGCAACCCGGCCGAACTGCCCTGGGGCGAGCTGAAGGTCGACGTGGTGCTGGAGTGCACGGGCTTCTTCACGACCAAGGAAAAGGCCGGCGCGCACATCAAGGGCGGCGCCAAGAAAGTCATCATCTCGGCCCCCGGCGGCAAGGATGTCGACGCCACCATCGTGTACGGCGTGAACCACGGCGTGCTGAAGGCCACCGACACCGTCATCTCCAACGCGTCGTGCACCACCAACTGCCTGGCCCCGCTGGTCAAGCCGCTGAACGACAAGCTGGGCCTGGAAAACGGCCTGATGACCACCGTCCACGCCTACACCAACGACCAGGTCCTGACCGACGTCTACCACGAAGACCTGCGCCGCGCGCGTTCGGCCACCATGAGCATGATCCCCACGAAGACCGGCGCCGCCGCCGCCGTGGGCCTGGTGTTGCCGGAACTGAACGGCAAGCTGGACGGCTACGCCATCCGCGTCCCGACCATCAACGTGTCGCTGGTCGACCTGTCGTTCGTGGCCAGCCGCGACACGACCGCCGAAGAAGTGAACGGCATCCTGAAGGCCGCCTCCGAAGGCGAGCTCAAGGGCATCCTGGACTACAACACCGAGCCCCTGGTTTCGGTGGACTACAACCACAACCCGGCCTCCAGCACCGTTGACGCGTCGCTGACCAAGGTTTCGGGCCGCCTGGTCAAGGTCTCGTCCTGGTACGACAACGAGTGGGGCTTCTCGAACCGCATGCTCGACACCACCGTCGCGCTGATGTCGGCCAAGTAAGCAACACGGCTAGTCCATAGAGGGGACGGATTTGTTTTCCGCGCTTGCGGAAAATGGGTTCGTCCCCTTTGTACGCCCATCGTAGGAATCCAAATATGTCCAAGGTCAACACTCTGTCCGCGCTGGCCAAGTCCGGCGCCCTGTCCGGCAAGCGCGTGTTCATCCGCGCCGATCTGAATGTGCCGTTCGACGACGCCGGCCGCATCAGCGAAGACACCCGCATCCGCGCCTCGGTGCCCGGCATCCGCATGGCGCTGGACGCCGGCGCCGCTGTCATGGTCACCTCCCACCTGGGCCGTCCCAAGGAAGGCGTGCTGACCGAAGCCGATTCGCTGGCCAAGGTCGGCCAGCGCCTGTCCGAACTACTGGGCATGCCCGTGCAACTGGTGCGCGACTGGGTCGATGGCGTCCAGGTCGATCACGGCCAGGTCGTGCTGCTGGAAAACTGCCGCGTCAACGTTGGCGAAAAGAAGGACGACGAGACGCTGTCCAAGAAGATGGCGGCGCTGTGCGACGTCTACGTCAATGACGCGTTCGGCACCGCTCACCGCGCCGAAGCCACCACCCACGGCATCGCGCGCTTTGCGCCCGTGGCCTGCGCCGGTCCGCTGCTGGCCGCCGAACTGGACGCCCTGGGCCGCGCGCTGCACGAACCCAAGCGTCCGCTGGTCGCCATCGTCGGCGGCTCCAAGGTGTCGACCAAGCTGTCGATCCTGCAGTCGTTGGCCGACAAGGTCGACCAGTTGGTGGTGGGCGGCGGCATCGCCAACACCTTCATGCTGGCCGCCGGCCTGTCCATCGGCAAGTCGCTGGCCGAGCCCGACCAGGTCGACCAGGCGCGCGCCGTGATCGACATCATGAAGCAGCGCGGCGCGGCCGTGCCGATTCCGGTAGATGTGGTGTGCGCCAAGGCATTCGGCGCCGACGCCGAAGCCACCGTCAAGGCGGCTGAAGACGTGGCCGACGACGACATGATCCTGGACATCGGCCCCAAGACCGCGGCGCAGTTGGCCGAGATCCTGAAGCAAGCCGGCACCATCGTCTGGAACGGCCCCGTGGGCGTGTTCGAGTTCGACCAGTTCGCCAACGGCACCGAAGTGGTGGCGCGTGCGATCGCCGAATCGGCAGGCTTCTCGATCGCCGGTGGCGGCGACACGCTGGCCGCCATCGCCAAGTACGGCATTGGCGAACAGGTCGGCTACATCTCGACCGGCGGCGGCGCTTTCCTGGAATTCCTGGAAGGCAAGACCCTGCCCGCCGTGGCCGTGCTGGAAGCCCGCTACGCCAAGTAAAGCGGTTTGCCCTGCAAAGCCGAAGCCGCCCCGATGGGGCGGCTTTTTCATGCAGGCTATTTGATGGCGGCTGCCCCGGTTTGGCCGGCTTGGTGTAGCCTTGGCGCAAACAGCCGCTCCGAGCGCGCTTCCTTCCCGATTTTCCCTCGCAGCATCATGAACTTACGTTTCATTCCCGGCCTCAACAACTTCCGCGGCATCACCCGGGAATCGGCGCGGCGCGACGTCACCGCCGGGCTGAGCGTGGCGGCGGTGGCGCTGCCGGTGGGTCTGGCCTACGCGGCCATGATGGGCGTGCCGCCCGTGGCCGGCCTGTGGGCGGCCATCGCCGGGATGCTGGGTTACGCCTTGTTCGGTTCGTCGCGCACCTTGATCGTCGGGCCGGACACGGCCACCTGCACCCTGATCGCCGCCACCCTGACCGGGATGGCGCTGACCTCGCCGGAAGACCGGCTGGTGGCCGCCACCGGCATCGCCTTGACGGTGGGCGTGGGCTGCCTGATCGCGCGCGCGCTGCGGCTGGGCGTGCTGGCCAACCTGCTGTCGCGACCGGTGCTGATCGGCTACATGGCGGGGGTGGCGATTACGCTGGCCCTGTCGCAGCTGAGCGGCCTGACGGGGGTGGGCCTGCGCAACAGCGGCCTGGTGCATCCCTTCCTGGAGTTGTCGCGGCGCCTGCCCGAAATCCAGATCCCGACGTTGATCCTGGGCCTGACCTCCTGCGCGCTGCTGGTGGCGGTGAAGCGATGGCGGCCCACCTGGCCAGGGCCCATCCTGCTGGTGGTGCTGGCCTGCCTGCTGTCGTGGCTGTTCAACTTTCCCGGGCTGGGCATCGCCGTGGTGGGCGAGGTGCCCGCCGGTTTGCCGGCGCTGAGCCTGCCGGTGCGGCTGGAGGGCCTGGACGGCATCCTGCTGGGCGCGGCGGGGGTCTTGGTGGTCAGCTTTTCCAGCGGCATCGTGACGGCGCGCAGCTTCGCCGCACGCACGGGCGAACACGTGGATCCCAACCGCGAGCTGGTGGGCTTTGGCGCGGCCAATATGGCGGCGGGCCTGTTCCAGGGATTCGTGGTGACCGGCGCGGATTCGCGCACGGCGGTGGGACTGGTGGCCGGCGGTTCCTCGCCGCTGGTCAGCGTCACCGCGGCCGCCGCGCTGGCGGTGGTGGTGGGCCTGCTGAGCGGACCGCTGTACTGGCTGCCGCAGGCCGTGCTGTCGGCCATTCTGCTGCTGGCCGCCATCAGCCTGTTCGACGGCCACGCCTTCATGCGTCTGGCCCGCATCTCGCGCATCGAGTTGGCGTTCGGCATTCTGGCCGCGGTGGGCGTGGTGGGCTTTGGCGTGCTGCAAGGCGTGGCGGTGTCGGTGGGCGCCACGCTGCTGTATGCGATGTACGTGTCCGGCAATCCGCGCGATGCCTTGCTGGGCCGGCTTCCGGGGGAAACGGTGCTGGGCAAGCTGCACCTGAATCCCGAGGCGCGGCCGGTGCCGGGCGCGGTGATCTGGCTGTTCGAATCCTCGGTGTGGTTCTTCAACGCCGATGCCTTCCGCCGGCGCGCGCGCGAGATCATCGAGCAGGCGGGCGACGTGCGCTGGTTCGTACTGGACGCCGAGGCCATGACCCAGGCCGACGCCGACGCGGTCGAGGCGCTGTACGAACTCAAGCGCACCCTGGATGAACGCGGCATCACGCTGCTGGTGGCGGGCGGACACGGCCAGTTCCGCACTGCGCTGGAACGTTCCGGCCTGGTCAAGAAGATCGGCCGCGAAAAGATTTTTGGCAGCCCCGAACAGGCGGTGGAAGCGATCGAACGCTGGCGCCAGGCGCCGCCCGCGGCGCTGGGCTAGGGAGCTCCGGCTCGGCGTCCCCGGCTAGGCGCCCCCTGCCAGGCGCCTCCAGCTAGGCGCCCCCCCGGCTAGTCGATGATGTGATAGCCGCCGTCGATGTATATCGTCTGCCCGGTCATGCGGCGGGCGGCGTCGGTGGCCAGCCAGGCGGTGGCTTCGCCCACGTCGTCGATGGATACCAGGCTGCGCGTGGGGGCCTTGGCCTGGGCCCGGTCCAGCAGCGCGTCGAACTCGGCGATGCCCGACGCGGCGCGCGTCTTCAACGGCCCTGGCGATATCGCGTGCACGCGTATGCCCTGCGGACCCAGTTCCGCCGCCAGATAGCGGGTGGCGGATTCCAGTGCGGCCTTCACCGGCCCCATCATGTTGTAGTGCTCGACCACCATCTGCGAACCGTAGTAGCTCATGCAGAACAGCGCGCCGCCCTTGCGCATCAGTGGCTCGGCCAGCTTGGCCATGCGGATGAAGGACCAGCAGGACAGGTCCATGGCCTGCAGGAAGCCCTCGCGCGAGCAGTCGGTCACGCGGCCGTGCAGATCGTCGCGCGGCGCGAAGGCGATGGAGTGCAGCACGAAATCCAGCTGGCCCCATTCGGCAGCGACGCTGTCGAAGACAGCCTCGAGTTGGCCTGCGCGCGTCAGGTCCAGCGGCAGCAGCAGCGGCGCGTCCACCTGGCGGGCCAGCGGCTCCACATGGCGCAGGGCCTTGTCGTTCAGGTAGGTCACGGCCAACTCCGCGCCCAGGGCGCGGAAGGCCTTGGCGCAGCCCCAGGCGATCGAGTCCGCGTTGGCGATGCCTGTCACCAGGCCGCGCTTGCCGGCCAGCGGCAGTGCCGCGCTCATCGCTGCTTCACCAGCGCCAGCGTGTGCTGGGCGATGATCAGTTCTTCGTTGGTGCGCACCACGTAGACGCCGATGCGGCTGTCGTCGCTGGAGATGCGCGGCCCGTGGCGGGCGTTGCGTTCCGGGTCCAGCTTGATGCCCAGCCAGCCCCAGTGCTCGCTGATGGCCTGGCGGATCTCGGCGGAGTTCTCGCCCACGCCCGCCGTGAAGACGATGCCGTCCACGCCGTTCATGGCGCAGGCCAGGCCTATCATGCCCTCGGCCACGCGCCAGGCGAAGTATTGCAGCGCCAGCTTGGCCGAGGGGGCGTCGCTGGCCAGCAGTTCGCGCATGTCGTTGCTGATGCCGGAGAGGCCCTTCATGCCGCAATCGTGATAGAGCAGGTGCTCGATCTCGTCGTGGTTCATGCCGCGTTCCATCATCCACAGCACCACGCCGGGATCCAGGCGGCCGGGGCGGGTGCCCATGGGCAGGCCTTCCAGCGCGGTGAAGCCCATGGTGCTGTCCACGCTCTTGCCGTGGTGCATGGCGCAGGCGGAAACGCCCGAGCCCAGATGGGCCACGATGATCTTGCCGCCGGCGATGTCCGGCAGCGCCTTCCGCAGGCGCTGCGCGATGTACTCGTAGGACAGGCCATGGAAGCCGTAGCGGCGCACGCCTTCCTGGTACAGCCGTTCCGGCAGGGCGTAGCGGTCGGCCACGTCGGAATGGCTGCGGTGGAACGCGGTGTCGAAGCAGGCGACTTGCGGGATCCAGGGGCGGCGCTCGCGGATCACGCGGATGGGCGCCAGGTTGTTCGGCTGGTGCAGCGGCGCCAGCGGCGTGAAGGTGTCGAGCTTGGCCAAGATGGCGTCGTCGATCAGTACCGGCTCGGACAGGTCGGGTCCGCCGTGCACCACACGGTGGCCAACGGCCAGCGGCGCGCCGCCGAGGTGGCCGCTGAGCCAGGTGCCGACCACTTCCTGGCCGTTGGGCACGTCGGGCGCGTGGCTGGGCGCGATCTCGCGTTCGACCAGGGTCTGGCCGGCGGCATCGCGCACTTTCAGCTTGGGGTGCGAGGTGCCTATGCCTTCGAGCTGGCCGCCCAGGCGCGGGGCCAGCTCCTGCGCGCCGTCGATGTCGTACAGGTAGAACTTGATGCTGGAACTGCCGGCGTTGATGACGAGGATGGTATCGGTCATGGCGCTGTGATTCCGGATGGTGAGCGGCGCGTCAAGCGAGCGGGCGGGCCTGTTGCTGGGCCAGGTGGTGTGCGTAGATCGCGGCCACCGCGCAGGACGCGAGGCGCGAGCGCGGGCTGTCGGCGCGGCTGGTCAGGATGATGGGCACGCGCGCGCCCAGCACGATGCCGGCCGCTTCGGCGTTGGCCAGGAAGGTCAGGTTCTTGGCCAGCATGTTGCCGGCTTCCAGATCAGGCACGACCAGCACCTGGGCCACGCCGGCCACCGGCGAGCGGATGCCCTTGATGCGGGCGGCGTCGGGGCTGATGGCGTTGTCCAGCGCCAACGGGCCGTCCAGCAGGCCGCCCGCGATCTGGCCGCGGTCGGCCATCTTGCACAGCGCGGCGGCTTCGATGGTGCTGGGGATGCTGGGGTTGACCTGCTCGACCGCCGACAGGATGGCCACGCGCGGCTCGCCCAGGCCCAAGCCGTGGTGCAGGTCGATCACGTTGCGGATGATGTCGGCCTTGGTTTCCAGGTCCGGGAAGATATTGATGGCGGCGTCGGTGATGAAGAGCGGTTCCGCGTAGGTCGGCACTTCCATGATGAAGACGTGGCTGATGCGCCGGCTGCTGCGCAGCCCGGTGCTGCGCGCCACCACTTCATGCATGAGTTCGTCCGTGTGCAGGCTGCCTTTCATCAGCAGTTCGGCTTCGCCGCTGCGCACCAGCGCGACCGCGCATTCAGCGGCCGCGTGGCTGTGCGGCGCGTCGACGATGCGGGCATCGCCCAGGTTCAGCTTGTGCTCGGCGGCGGTGGCGCGGATCTTCTGCTCGGGACCCACCAGGATGGGCTTGAGCAGGCCCAGGTCGCGCGCTTCCAGCGCAGCCGATAGCGAGGGTTCGTCGCAAGGATGGGCGATGGCGCAATGCGCCGGCGCCAGCGTCTGCGCGCGCGCGATGAGCCTGTCGTAATGGGACGTAGGGGGCAGCGTCATGCGGATTTGGCCTTGGCGGATTTGCGCGCGGGACGCGCGGCGGGTTTGGCGGTGGCGCCGCGCTTGGCGCGTACCGGGACGGCAGGCTGGGCCGCGGCCGAGGGGGCTTCGTGCCTGGCCGCCGCCGCGCGCACCGATTTGCGCGTCACGGCCGGCGTCTTTTTGGGCGCGGGTTGCAGCGCCTCGTCGCGCTTCTGCGCGCGACGCTCGGCGTACTCGAAGAGGCGTTCCATCTCGTCCAGGCTGATGCGGGCGGCCTCGCTCAGGGGCTCGGCGGCTTCCAGCACATGCTTCATGGTGTCCAGCGTCTCGCGGATCGCGGGGGCGGGCGCATTCTCCAGCAGCTGCGGTATGGCCTGGATCGAGCCGGCCGCGTCCAAGGTCATCAGCAAGGCCTGGTCGCGGATGATGTCCTTGAATTCCTGCAGCGACAGGGCGGTGTCGGATTCGGCGCGCATCTTGCGGATCAGCGCATAGCTGCGTTCGTCCAGGCCGCCTTCGGCGCCCGATACGTACAGCAGCATCCGGATCGCGGCGACGCGCAGGCCGCCTTCCAGCATCAGCGAGCGCAGCTCGGCGGCGCGCTCTTCCATGAAGCGGCGGTGCTCGGGCGATACGCCAGGGTGCTTGCGCGGCGGGCCGGAGCGCGCGCCCAGGCCGGCCAGGTCCTGCACCAGGGGCGAGCCGTACACGCCCATGAAAGTGCGCTCGTCGGCGGAATCGCGCAGTTCCTGCCAGATGTTCAGGCTGGTCTCGATCAGGTTCGAGAACATTTCCTGGGCCATCAGGAAGGGGTTGGCGGGCGAAGCCGGCTGGCGATGTTCACGCACATGCTCGGCGACCTGCGCGATGGGCGCGATGGCCGGATTGCGGTCGGAGATCAGCTCATAGGGCAGGCGCAGCGGATGCAGGCGCTGCGACCATTCCGCCGACTGCGGCGTGACCAGGGCGCGCAGCCAGGGCTGCACGAAGCTGCGGTACATGCCCAGGTTGATGTCGGAAATGCGGGCGACGGCGGCGAAGCGGCGGTCGTCCTCTTCGTTGCGCTCGACGATGGCGCGCACGTCGTCCAGGCTGCGCTGCTCGAACGACAGCACGTAGTTGCCGAAAGCCAGGTCGGCGTTGGGCGTGTCGGGCGTCTTGTCGGCGATTTCCGCCTGATAGATGCCCGGCGGCAGCACGTCGATCATGTCGATGTTGGACGTGAACTCCTGGTGCTCCTTGCGCGCCACGCTGCCGGACACGAAGATGCCCAGATGGCCGATGCTTTCATGCACGGCATAGACGATGGTCTGGCCATGCGCCAGCACTTCGGATTCGTCCTGGTACAGGTCGGGGATCCAGCCCAGCGCCTGCGGCGGGGGCGTGATGTTGTCGCCCTTGGAGCAGAACACCACGATGGGCGAGCGGATGTTGCGCAGGTCGATGCGGATGCCGTCCGAGGTCACCAGGCCGGCGGTGGCCAGGCGGTTGCCCACGAACAGGTTGTCGACGATGTACTGGATTTCCGGGCCGTTCAGGAAGACATGGCCGCCCCACCATTTCTCGAAGCTCAGGTAGCGCTTGGCCTCGGTGTCGACATTGGCGTACAGGTTGTACTGCTTGGACCACAGGGTGTTGGCCGGATTCAGGTTCTCGAAGTTCTGCACCAGCCAGGCGCCGTCGAATTTTCCGTCGCCCAGGTCGCTGGTCATGGCGGTGAGCCAGCTGCCGCCCAACAGGCCGCCGGCGTAGCGCATGGGGTTCATGCCGCGCCAGCCGGCCCAGTACGACAGGGGGGCGCCTGCCACGATGATGGGGCCGAACAGTTCGGGGCGGACTGCGGCAGTCATCATGATCTGCCAGCCCGCCTGGCAGTTGGCCACCACCACCGGCTTGCCTTCGGCGTTGGGGTGCAGCGCGATGATTTCCTCGAGGAAGCGGGCCTCGGCCATCATCACGTCCTCGACGGTCTGGGTCGGCATGGGCTGCGGCAGGAAGGTGGCGAAGTAGCAGGGGTGGCCGGCGCGCAGCGCCACGCCGATCTCGCTCTCGGGCTTGAAGCCGCCGATGCCGGGGCCGTGTCCAGCGCGCGGGTCGACCACCAGGAAGGGCCGCTTGATGGGATCGGTTTCCACGCCTTCCGGCGGCTTGATGCGCAGCAGGCCGTAGTTGACGGGCCGCGGCAGACAGCGGCCGTCCATCACCAATTCGGATTCCATGCTCAGCACATTCGGGGCGCGCTTGGCCATGTGCTCGTGGTACTGGTTGCCGCGCTGGCGCATCACATCGGCGTAAAGCACGCCGCGCTGCCAGGCGTCCACTGCGTATTCGTAGGCGGCCGTCCAGGGGTTGAAGGGCGGGGCGGGTACGCGATCGTTGCCGGATCCGGCCATAGCGATCTCCTGTAGGTTGCTTGCGGCGGCAAACCGCCGCGCCGATTCCGAGTGGAACCGGCCGAGTTGACCTCTCCATTACACCGCAACTGATGTTGCGGTGCAACATCAAGGGTCTTGACGCAGGTCAAATGGGACTGATCTCCCCGTCCCCTTTAGGGCCGGGCAGCCGGGCGACGGTTCAAACCGGGTCGTGGCAGACTGCTTCGATGCGGTTGCCCGAAGGGTCCAGCAGGAAAGCGGCGTAGTAGTGGGGGTGGTAACGCTCGCGCAGGCCCGGCGCGCCGTCGTCGCGCCCCTCATGGGCCAGGCCGGCGGCGTGGAATGCGTCGACCGCGGCGCGGCTGGGCGCCTTGAAGCACCAGTGGCGGCGCGCGGCCGGGGCAGCGGCGGCGTCGTCGGCGAATACGGACAGGTAGCTGTGCTGGCTGTGGCCGGCCTGGCAGCGTTCACCGTAGCCGAGCGCGTCGGGGCGGTCATAGACCTTGTCCGCGCCCAGCGCCTGCATGATGGCGTCGTAGAAGGGCCGGGCGGTGTCCAGGCGGGAAACGGCGATGGAGACGTGATCCAGCAGTTGCATCGCGGCTCCCGCTCGGGTCAGGCGCGCGCGGCGGCGTTGTGCTCCAGCCATTTCTGGACGGAGGGGCGCTGCCACTGGGCCTCGGCATAGGCGCGCAGGGCGTCGGGCAGGTCGTCCTGGAACAGACGCTTGAGCATGACCGCGAGATCCGTATCCGCGATGCTCCATTCATCGAACACCGAAGTCTGGCCCGTGCCCAGCAGATGGGTGCCCACGTGGATGAGCTTGGCCGCGGCGGCGTGCGCGGCATCCGATAGCGGCAGACCGGCGGCGCCGTAGAACACGGTTTCGGTCGGCCGTTCCTGGCGCAGCGCGCCCAGGTCGCTGCGCAGCCAGGCCTGCAACTGGCGGGCGCGGGCGCGCTGGCGCAGGTCGCGCGGATAGAGCGCGGCGTGCGCTGGTGCGGGGAAGGCGTCTTCCAGGTATTCGGTGATGGCGCTGGACTCGGTCAGGCAGAAGTCCGCGTGGGTCAATGCCGGCACCCGGGAGGTCAGCGCGCGGCTTTGATAAGGCTGCATGCGTTGTTCACCCGCTTCCAGGTCGATGGGGCGCACCTCGAACGGCAGCTGTTTTTCAGTCAGCGCCACATAGGCCGACATGGCGTAGGGGCTGAGGAACAGGGAATCGACGAATAGCGTAAGCGGGGCGCCCAAAATCTAGTCTCCAGTCGGACGGCAAATGGCATGCGCCGCGGCGGCAGACCGCGGCTACTTCACTTTAAAGCGTAACGCATCTGCGGCGGGCCTGTCGCGCCGGGGCCTCAGTCGACGATGAAGAGCTTGGCGCCCACGGCGGTGGACGAGCGGTGCGGTTCGGCCTGGTCCGCGACCTGGTAGCTCATGCCTGGCGTCAGCACGAACTGCCGTCCGTCTTCCAGTTCGGTGTGCAGTTCGCCTTCCAGGCAGAACAGGATGTGGCCCTTGCTGCACCAGTGGTCGGCCAGGTAGCCCGGCGTGTATTCGACCATGCGCACGCGCAGGTCGCCGAACTGCCGGGTGCGCCAATAGGCCATGCCGGTGTCGCCAGCGTGTTCGGTGCGTTCCACCTCGGACCAGTCGGTGGTGCCAAAGGGGATGTTGCTCATCTTCATTGTGAATCCTGCGTTGTGGTCCGGGCGGAATCGCCCCGTTGAAAGAACAGATACTACGCCAGGCCGGGAACAGGCCTGACCTGGCGCATTGAAAAATCGCTCCATAACCCCTATCTTCTTGATATCCCAGGCCGGATCCGGCGCAACCGGAGGCGGCCGCAACGCTTTGCCAAGGGCTGCACATGGAGTTCAAGGACTACTACAGCATTCTAGGGGTGGAGCGGGAGGCCTCCGAAGACGACATCCGGCGCGCCTACCGCAAGCTCGCCCGCAAATACCATCCCGATGTCAGCAAGGAAAGCGACGCCGAGACGCGCATGCGCGACGTCAACGAAGCCTACGACGTGCTGCGCGACAAGGAAAAGCGCCTGGCCTACGACAATCTGGCCGCCGGCGTATCGCCCGAGGGCAGCTTCCAGCCGCCGCCCGGCTGGGACGAAGGCTTCGAATTCCACCGCGGCGCGGCACCCGGCGACGAGGCGCAGTTCAGCGAGTTCTTCTCCTCGCTGTTCGGCGGCCGCAGCCGGCGCGGCGGGACGCAGCAGCAACAGGAGTTCCGCGCGCGCGGCGAGGACCACCACGCCGCGATCGAGGTGGACCTCGAAGATGCGCTCAAGGGCGCCACGCGCGACATCAGCCTGCGTTCCATGCAGATGGACGAGCAGGGCCGCCCCCATATGCAGACCCGCACGCTCAGCGTGCGCATCCCCCCCGGCGTGCGCGAAGGCCAGTACATCCGGCTGGCCGGGCAGGGCATGCCGGGCTACGGCGGCGGCGAGAACGGCGACCTTTATCTGGAAGTCCGCTTCAAGCCGCATCCGCGCTACCGCGCCGACGGCCGCGATCTCTACATGACGCTGCCGGTGGCGCCCTGGGAAGCCGCATTGGGCGCCAGCGTGCATGCGCCCACGCCGGGCGGCACGGTCGAAGTCTCGATCCCCGCGGGGTCCGCCAACGGCCGCAAGCTGCGCCTGCGCGGCCGCGGCATTCCAGGCGATCCTCCGGGAGATCTCTACCTGGTGCTGGACCTGGTCTTGCCGCCCGCTGACAGCGAGGCGGCCAAGGAGGCCTACCGCAAGCTGCAGCAGGACCTGCCCTTCAATCCGCGGCGCCACCTGGGGGTATGACCATGAAAAAAATAGTCGTCACCAGCGCCACGGTCGTGGGCAAGTCCCGGCCGCTGTCCGCCGACGATCTGGCCCGCGCCTGCGGCGAGGAAGTCGACTGGGTCGTGCGCCTGGTCGAGGTCGGCATCGTCACCGCCAGCGGCCAGGGGCCTGCGGAATGGCGCTTCTACAGCGCAGACTTGCAGCGCGCGCTGGACGCCCGCCGCCTGCTGCGGGACTATGGCGCGGGCCTGGACGCGGCGGCGCTGATCCTGGACCTGAGCCAGGAAGTCCGCCGCCTGAAGGCGCAACTGCGCGCGCTGGGCCTGGAAGACAAGTAACGGCGGTGCGCGGATGGGTAAACTAGCTGGTTGTGGAACGACACCAGCGAAAACCCTTGCAGACACCTCCTGCCCCCGCGCCCGCTCTTGCGGGCAGCGCCCGCATCGATGGCCTGAAATCTTGCCTGCCCGTCATGATCGGCTACTTCCCGGTGGCCGTGACCTTCGGCATCGCCGGCGTGGCGGCGGGCTTGTCGCCGCTGCAAGTGGTGCTGATTTCCGTGCTGGTCTACGCTGGCGCCAGCCAATTCCTGCTGCTCGCTTCCATCAAGGCCGGCACCCCGTGGCTGTGGGTGGTGGCGCTGTGCTCGCTGCTCAACGCCCGCCATCTGCTGTACGGTCCGCTGCTGTCGCGTTTCCTGCCCGCGGCGCTGAATCAGCGCCTGAAGGTTGCGTTCCTGCTCACCGATGAGGTCTTCGCCACGGCCTTCAACCGCCTGCAGGCCGTGGAGCCCGCGGGCCGCCAGCGCTGGATGATCGCGCTGGGTCTGGGCGCCTGGCTGACCTGGATCGCCGGGACCGCCGTCGGCGTGTACGCGGGAGACGGATTGGAGCGCCACTACCCCATGCTGTCCCAGGTGATGCGCTTTGCGCTGCCCGCGCTGTTCATGGCCCTGGTGTGCCAGAGCGCAAAGCGGGGCATGGGCCTGCCCATCATCGCGGCGGTGGCCGGCGCCGGCGCCGTGGCCGCGCTGGGCCATACCAGCCTCGCCATCCTGGCCGGCGCGGTCATCGGCTGCGCCGCCTATCGCCTGCGGAGGTCCGCATGAACACCGACGGACTGGGTTTCTGGGGCGCGGTGATCGCCATGGCGGCCATCACCTACCTGACGCGCGCCTTGCCTTTCATGCTGTCCGAGCGGAGCCGGCTGCTGCGCCACCTGTCGCGCGAAGGTTCGGCGCTGGCCGCCTTGGGGCCGTCGCTGCTGGCCGGGATCGCGGCGGCGGTGATCGTGCCCGACCTGCTGGCCGCTGGCGACCAGGCGGCGAATATCGGCCCCTACGTCGGCGGCCTGGTCGTGACCGCCGTGGCTGCGCGCCTGGTCAGCAATGCCGGCGTCGCGGTGCTGCTGGGCATGGCGGGATACGGGGTGTTGCTGGCCTTGGCGGCGTAACGCCCGCGGAGCAAAATGGTTGGACTTCCACGGAGGCCGACCATGCTTACGCTTTATCATGCGCCGCGCTCGCGGTCGTTCCGGATACTTTGGCTGCTCGAAGAACTGGGCGTGCCCTACGACACCGAAATGGTGTCCATCCGCGGCAGCGATGGCGCGGGCCATATGCCCTCGGACTACATCGACATCCATCCGCATCGCAAGGTGCCGGCCTTGGTGCATGACGGCGTGCCAGTCTTCGAAACGCCGGCCATCGCCCTTTATCTGACCGATCTGTTCCCCCAAGCGGGCCTGGGGCCGGTCGTGGGCGACGCGCTGCGCGGTCCCTACCTGACCTGGCTGGCGTATTCCACCGGCGTGTTCGAGCCTGCCATGGCCGAACGCGCCTTCAAGACGCCGCACCCGGGCAGCGCGCTGGGCTGGGGGTCGGCCGACGAGGTCGAGCAGGTTTTGACCCGGGTCTTGCAGGCGCGTCCATTTTTCCTGGGAGACAGGTTTTCGGCGGTGGATATCGTGCTGGGCGGCACCCTGCAATACATGATGCAGGTGAGGGTGATGCCCGAGACACCCGTGTTCACCGCCTATGCGGAACGGCTGGGCGGGCGCCCGGCCATGCACCGCGCGCTGCAGCGCGACGGGGACATCGAGGAAGCCTGAGGCGCCGCCGCAGGCTTTAACCGCGCCCGATGCGCGCGCGCAAGTCTGCCTGCCATTCCTCGGGACGGCCCAGGTAGCGGCTGGGCTCCAGCATTTCGTAGACGCCAGCGCGTTCCAGCGCCAGGGTGGGAAAGCCGCTGCCGCCGACCTGCGCCAGCAGCCTGCGGCTGGCGGCGATGTGCGCGGCGGTTTCGGCCCCCTGGGCGGCGGCATAGGCGGCGCGGAAGGCTTCCGGGTCCAGGCCGATGTCGGCCGCCAGGGACTCCAGCACCGCCGGATCGGCGATGCGCAGGCCCTGCACGTAGTGGGCGCGCTGGATGCGCTTGAGCAGGTCCAGTCCGCGCCCGGCCAGCGTCTGCGCGGCCAGGATGGCGGTGGTGGGCGGCTCCGAATCGAACACCGCGCCCTCATCGCGCAACAGGCCGTCGTAGTAGTCGTCGCCGAAGGGCTGGCCGGTCAGGCCGGCGATGCGTTCGTCATGCGGCATGACATAGCGGCGCAGCCTGTCCGTGACCGGCTGGCGGTTGCCGCCCGTCATCATGCCGCCCCCGTGCAGCGCGATGTCCAGGCCGGGCACGGCGCAAGCCGCTTCCACCAGCGGCGCGGCGCCGTAGCACCAGCCGCAGAGCGGGTCGAAAATGTAATGCAGGATGGGATTTGAGGTAGCCATGGCGTCATGGTAGACGCGGGCCATGCCGGGCGGAAGCCTGGCGGGGTAGCCAGAGTGTTGCATCGGCCGTGCAGATTGCCTGCACGGCCGTAAGACCATCAGCCGGCGATCTGCACGCCAATCCAGAACAGGCCGGCGGCCAGCAGCATCGAGGCGGGCAGGGTCAGCACCCAGGCCATCAGGATGTTGCGCACGGTGCTGCCTTGCAGGCCGCTCTTGTTGGCGATCATCGTTCCGGCCACGCCCGAGGACAGCACGTGGGTGGTGGACACCGGCAGGCTGAAGACGTTGGCGATGCCGATGGCGCCCATGGCGGTCACCTGTGCGGACATGCCCTGTGCATAGGTCATGCCCTGCTTGCCGATCTTTTCGCCCACCGTCAGCACCACGCGGCGCCAGCCGACCATGGTGCCCGCGCCCAGCGCCAGTGCGACCGCCACGATCACCCAGAAGGGGGCGTATTCGGTGGTGGCCGTCAGATCGGCGCGCAGGCGTTGCAGGTCGGCGCGTTCGCGCGCGGGCAGGCCTTCGATGCGCGCGACCTTCTTGGCCGTGTCGTCCAGGCAGAGCAGGTAGCGGCGCACGGAGATGCGTTTTTCGGCCGACAGGTCGGCGTAATTCGACACGCCGTGCAGATCGGTCTGCAGCGCGGCGATGGTCGGCATGGTCAGCTCGGGATCGCAGCGGAAGTTGCGCGGCAGCTCGGTGGTCGCGTCCACGCGCTTGAGCGCCAGGTAGTCGCCCAGCATGGCTTCGTTGCGCTGGTAGAACACGTTCAGGTGGTTGGCGGCGTCGCGGGTGCGTTCGATCTGGTAGGTGGTGCTGTTGGTGTCCAGCACGAAATTGGCGGGGACGATGCCGATCAGCACCAGCATGATCAGGCCGATCCCTTTCTGGCCGTCGTTGGAGCCGTGCACGAAGCTCACGCCCATGGCGGACAGCACCAGCACCAGGCGGTTCCAGAACGGCGGATGCTTTTTGTTGTCGAGGGCGCGGCGCTGTTCCGGCGTCTTGTGCATCTTCGACAGCGGCAGCCAGCGCTTGAGCGCCAGCAGCAGGCCGCCCGCCACCAGGAAGCCGGCCACCGGCGACACCACCAGGGACAGGCCGATGTCGATGGCCTTGCCCCAGTTGACGCCGTCCGCCAGCGGCAGGTCGGTGATCAGCGCATTGGCCAGGCCCACGCCCAGGATCGAGCCGATCAGCGTGTGCGAGCTGGACGCCGGGATGCCGAAGTACCAGGTGCCCAGGTTCCAGGCGATGGCCGCGGCCAGCATGGCGAACACCATGGCCAGCCCGCGGCCCGTGTCCACATTGATCAGCAGTTCCACCGGCAGCAGGTGCACGATGGCATAGGCCACGCCCACGCCGCCCAGCAGCACGCCGAGGAAGTTGAATATGCCGGAAAGCACCACCGCCAGATGCGGCGGCATGGCCTTGGTGTAGATGACCGTGGCCACGGCGTTCGCCGTGTCATGGAATCCGTTGATGAATTCGAAGGCCAGGACGAATGTCAGGGCCAGCGCAAGGCTGAGGCCAACCCAGAGGTCTAGGCCGTGGAAGAGGTCGAACATGGAGGCGGGGGAGGTTCCGGCGAGAGGAGCCGATTATTGCAGATTTGTGACCTGTCACTGGTTGCTTGCGGCTACCAAGTACGGGCAGCGGACCCCGCCCGGGGTCAGAATTTCGAATACTGGAACTCGATTTCCATCGGTTTTCCCAGGTTCGCCGCGGTATCCGCCTGGATCAGCATCACCGCCAGGACGCCCAGATAGAGCAGGCACAGCCACAGGGTTCGTTTCATTGCCGGCCTTCCTTCATGGGTAGAAAACTTCCGCGATCTTCTGGTTCACGCGCAGCCAGCCCAGCTCTCCCAGGTGCTGCACGTCGCGCAGCGTCCCCACTTCGAAGGGGGCGCTGTACATATCCATGCAGCGCATGGCGTAGCGCTGGCACAGTGCCGCGACTTCCCGCTGCACCGGGCCGAAGCGGTCCAGATCCTTGAAAACCAGGGGATGCAGCGGCTGCATGACAAAGAGGGCATTGACGCCGCGCTGGCGCAGCAAAGCCATCAGGGCGTCCAGTTCGCGCAGCTCGTCGCGGCCGGTCAGCGGCTGCGGCTGATAGGCGGTCTTGCCGCCTGCGGGAATGCTGCGCAGGTATTTATTGAAGAACTCGTCTCGCACCGCGTAGCGGTTGCCGCCCATCAGGGCTTGTTCCGCGCCTTGCGCCTGGGCCGCCAGCGCTTCCCAATCGACCACCCGGGCGGCCGTGGGCGGCCCCTCGCGTTCGCGCTCGGGGACGGGCGCCGCATGGGCGGGCGCCCACAGATCGACCAGGCGCTGGCGGAAGACGTAAGCCTGCTCGGCCGCCATCGACCAGGCGACGCCCGCATCGCCCTTGGCCTGCAGCCAGCGGACCAGCTCCGCCCGTCCCTCGGGCTGCCGCAGCAGGCGGGGCAGCAGCGGATTGGCGTGCTCCTTGAATTCGTCCGGCCCCAGCCCGCCCTCGCCGTCGAACCACCCCGGCGACAGCATCACGACCACGCGCGACGCCGGAGACAGGTCCTCGGCCATCGCCGCCAGCACCAGCTGCATGCCCAGAGACTGGAAGCCGGAATGGCCGTAAGCCAGCACCGGCATCTGCAATTCGTCGGCCAGGTAGCGGTAGGGCACGAAACGCAGGTCGTTGCTGGTCAACTCGGACGAACCCAGGATCACCAGCCGGTCGCCCGTGCGCAAGGCCTGGCTCATGCGGGACAGGTTGCGCGTCTGTTCCTGCAGCGTATTGCCCAGGTTGGGGATGTGGATGCCCGGCGCGGCCGCCGGCACCGGCTCCGTCTTCAGCGCCAGGGCGTGCAGGGCGCCCCACCCGGCGGCAGCCGCCGCCGCCAGAGCCAGCGCCGCCGCCAGCGCATGCTGCCGTAGTGTGCGTTTGAACATGGGGAACCAATGCCGCGCGGGGCTCTCTCTATAGGGGTAAGTTTGTTAGCGGATGTTATCGAGCGGGCATGACCGGAACAAGCGCGGGAAAGCGGGGCCAAAGCCGATTCGCCTTTTTGCCACAGGGTCCGGCGCCGGTGCGCGGCCTGCCGCCGCGATTCCCGCAGGGAAAGAATGCGATAGCATCGCTGTGACGGGGTTCTTCTGGATTTCCATGATTGACCTCGCCCGCCGCCGCATCCGCGCCGCCCGTATGCTCCTTACCCTGATCGCGCAGCCCATGACCGCTTCTACCCGTATCGCCCGCAAGCACCCCGACGAACTGATCGTGGGCCTGGTGTCCGTTTCCGACCGCGCCTCCAGCGGCACGTACCAGGACCTGGGACTGCCCGCGCTGCGCGAATGGCTGGGCGGTGCCCTGGCCTCGCCCTGGCAGGCGGTGGACCGGCTGATCCCCGACGAGCCCGCGCGCATCTCGGAGACGCTGATCGAGCTGGTGGACGGCTGCGGCTGCGACCTGGTCCTGACCACCGGCGGCACCGGTCCGGCGCGCCGCGACGTCACGCCGGAGGCGACGCTTGCCGTCGCCACCAAGGAAATGCCCGGCTTCGGCGAGCAGATGCGCCAGATCAGCCTGCGCTTCGTGCCCACGGCCATCCTGTCGCGCCAGGTGGCGGTCATCCGGGAAACGCCCGCCCATGCCGCCTTGATCGTGAACCTGCCCGGCCAGCCGAAATCCATCCGTGAAACGCTGGAAGGGCTGAAGGGCGAGGACGGCGCCGTGCTGGTGCCGGGCATCTTCGCCGCCATCCCCTATTGCATCGATCTCATCGGCGGCCCGTACGCCGAGACCCGGCCGGAAGTCATTACAGCCTTTCGTCCCAAATCGGCCCGCCGCGCGCCGCAGGCTTGATCCGGCGCTGCGTTATATTGGCCGCCCCTTTCACCTCCCTCCGCTCGAGAGTCCCATCGCCATGAAGGTCCGCACTGTTTTGTCCCTTACTGTCCTGGCAGCCTTGTCGGCCTGCGCCAACGTCAAAGACGTGCGCGACCGCGATCCGGTCTTTTATGGCTCCACCCAGCGCACGCCCGAGGACTACACGGCCTGCGTGGCGGAATCGTGGAAGAACCTGGGCATCAATTTCCAGCAGAAGGCGGTGCGCAACGGCTTTGAACTGATCCAGGAAGACAGCCTGGGGGTCGAGGCCGTGCTGACGACCATACACTGGAAGGGCAAGACCGACGTGCGCCTGTCCACGCGCATCGCGCGCCGCGACCAGAGCATCATCGAGCCCGCCAACCTGTGCCTGTGAACGCCATGCATCATCGTCGCGACGTCCTGCGGCTGGGCTTGGCCGCGGCCGCTCTCTGCCTGGGCCTGCCGGCCCGCGCACAGCAGGCCGGCTTCATCAGCCGCAAGCTCAACGTTCCGGTGCCGGGCGGCGTCGCTGTCCTCGGCCTGGGCAACGCCGAGCGTGCGCCCGAAGTCACTTTCCTGGGGCGGCGCGTGCTGGTGGTGCGCGAAGAGGGCAAGCAGTGGATCGCCGTGGTCGGCATCCCGCTCAGCGTGAAGCCGGGCGAACAGCAGGCGGAGGTCAAGGACGCGCAAGGCAAGCGCGCGCTGCCATTCAAGGTCGGCGCCAAGGAATACAAGGCCCAGCACATCACGCTGAAGAATCCGCGCCAGGTCAATCCGGATCCGGACGACATGAAGCGCATCGAACGCGAACAGGCCGAGCAGGCCGCAGCCAACCGCGCCTATCGCGCCGGCGTCACGCCCAGCAACCTGCTGCTGGACCGTCCGGTGAACGGCGGCCGCCTGTCCAGCCCGTTCGGCCTGCGGCGCTTCTTCAATGGCGAGGAACGCAATCCGCACTCGGGTCTGGATTTCGCCGTGCCCTCGGGCACGCCGATCAAGGCGCCGGCCGCAGGCGTGGTGGTGCTGGTGGGGGATTACTTCTTCAATGGCAAGACGGTGTTCCTGGACCATGGCCAGGGCTTCGTCAGCATGTTCTGCCACATGTCGGCCATCGACGTGAAAGTCGGCGACGAGGTGCCGCGCGGCGGACTGGTGGGGAAGGTGGGGGCGACCGGCCGCGCGACCGGTCCGCATCTGCACTGGAACGTCAGCCTGAACGACGCGCGCGTCGATCCGGCCATCTTCATCGGGGCATTCAAACCCTGATCCCGCTGGGGGCGGGGGGCGCCGCAGGGGCCGCTCCGCGCGCCTTCAGGCCGTGGCGGCCTGCTGCGCGATCAGGTGCAGCACGTGCTGGTGCACGCGTTCCGCATAGTCCATCTGCTGCCGCACGTGGAGCTGCTCGGCTTCCTGGTCGTCCAGACAGTTGTCGTACTTGGTCTTGGCGTCGGCGTAAGTCAGGCCGGTATTGCGCAGGCTGTTGATGAAGGCCTCGCGCGACTGGTGCAGCAGGCGCAGGCCTTCCTCGCCCTTGACGAATTTTCTTCGCGCAAGGGTAAGCTGGTCAGCGGCGGCTTGCAGATCTTGTGTCAGGTCCATCTTGCTTCATGCTCTTCCTGCCGGCGTTGCGCCTGGCAGAGGGCGCCATTCTTTCATGAACGGGCGCTCCACGCATTACGGCATTTCGCGGTCCAGGTTTAGGGCTGGCGCGAAAGGAAGGGAGCCGGCGCGGGGCCGGCCCTGTGGTCCTGGCTTAGCGGCGGAACTGCTGGGGACGCTGCGGGGCGGGACCGCGCTCGTCCTTGTGGCGGAAGTTGATGCGGCCCTTGGTCAGGTCATACGGCGACATTTCCAGGGTGACGCGGTCGCCCGCCAGGATGCGGATGCGGTGCTTGCGGATGCGGCCGGAGGCGTAGGCGCCGACTTCGATGCCGTTGTCCAGCTTCACGCGGTAGCGGCTATCGGGCAGCACTTCGTCAACGATGCCGTCCAGTTCGATGAGTTCTTCTTTAGCCATTCTTTTCTCCTATCAAAACGCGCAGCCATGCCGGCGGCAAGGCACGCCGCGCAAGGCGGCAAGCGCGTCGGACCCGGACTAGCGGATCCAGCGGTTTGAACGTAAAACGTCCGGGCAAGCGCGGGTAGGGGCCACGGCATCCGAAGCGGATGTCTGAAATGACGGATACTCGCGCCGCGAGGGTAATGTGTGCGCGGTGCGCGGCTTGGTCGCGGCGGCGCGTTTTGCGCAAATCGCCGGAAGAAGCGGGATGGATCTGTTGCTGCCGGGCCCCGCGACCGTTGGGTTGGCGGTGCGCCCGGCGGGGGCGGGGTTGTTCCGGCAAAGCCGGGCACGTCCTGGGTTGGCCCGGAGCAATGCCCGCAGGGGGTACAGGTTGGCACGCAGAGTGACCGAAGCCCGGTTTTTGCGGAAAAATCACGGACTTATGTTACTGCAAAGCGCAGTGATTAGCCAGTATTTATCTGTCACTGCGCCGTGATAGTTGTTGCTCAACGACTCTGGCCGGACGGGATCCGCTCCCGATATTCTTCTTCCACCCGGCCGAGAACGGACCAGAACGGGCCTGGAGCGCGGCCGGCCAGCCGGGCTTCGAGCACGCCCAGATGCACATGCCAGCCGCCGGCCACGTCCACCATGCCATCGCGCGAGGACAGCTTGCGGTGCGTCAGCACCAGGCGTGTCTCCTGGCCTTGGGGCGACAGCTCGAACGTGACTTCGGACGGATGGCCGGGGGAGCCGCCCCACGTGAACGCCAACAACCGCGGCGGTTCGCAGCGCGTGATGATGCCTTGCGTGGTGACGCCGCCTTCATACGGTTTGTAGGCCTCGGGCACGGGCTCGGCCACCGAGGACAGGTCGGCATGCATGAAGCGCAGCGTGACGCCGCCGCCCTCGCGCAGTTCCATGTCCCCGGACGCCAGCCAGAGGCCCCGCTTTTCCGATTCAGTGAGAAAGGCCCAGACCTCGTCGACGCTGGCGGGCAGGAGCCGCGTGAAGCGGATGGAGGTGGGGTCCAGGACGACGCCGTGATCACTCATGTTGTTCTCCAGAAGATGCGGCCGGGGGGCGGCTGGCGATGAGCGCGGCTTCCAGCGCGCCCAGCTTGCCCGACCAGAATTGTTCATAGAAGCGCAGCCACTGCATGGCCTCGGCCATGGGTTCCGGATTGAGGCTGCATACATGCGTGCGGCCGCGGATGGAGCGCCGGACCAGGCCGGCGCGTTCCAGGGCCTGCACATGCTTGGAGGCGCCCGCGAAACTCATGCTGTGGGGCGCCGCCAGCTCGCCTATGGTCTGCTCGCCCTGGGCCAGGCTGCGCAGCATGTCGCGGCGCGTGGGATCGGCCAGCGCGCGAAAGACGGCATCGAGGACGGGGGAGGGATTTGATTCAACCATAAGGTTGAATATAGCCCACCCTCCCGAAGAAATTCAACTTCTTGGTTGAATTTTTATGTAACCGCTTGCGGATGGTCTTCTTCCATCGCGCCATACGCGTCGGGGTATTGCGGCAGATCGTCGCTGATGTCGAACCAGGGCGCCTTGCTGGCCACATGACAATGGGCGGCCGGCTTGATGCCCGGGTCATCGTCCAGCGGACCCAGCGGCAAGCCGTAGACGTCCGGGGTCTGATCGAAACGGGTCAGCAAGGGCGTGCCGCAGGCTTCGCAGAAGCCGCGGTAGCTGCCAGGGGACGAGCAATACCACGTGACGTGGTTTTCGCCCCGCGTCCAGGCGAAGTCCTTGGCCTGGACCGTGGCCCGGCTGCGGAACGCGGCGCCATGCGCTTTGCGGCAGATCGTGCAATGGCAGTTGAGGGCGTCGGTAAGCGGGCCGCTGATCTCGTAGGCGACTCGGCTGCACAGGCAGGAACCTTTGATCATGATGAACGCCAGGCTGGTGAGGGAATATTTCCAATATACCTGGGCGCGCCGGGCTGGAACCGGCCATTTATGACGAACGTCTTTCAGATCATTGCGGTGTCCCTATTTTCCGCCAAATGAATCGATTCCCAGGTCATCGTGCTGTCATGCCGAGAAAACAGAATGCGGCCATGAACACATTCCATGGGGATTCAACGATGACTTACGCCATCGAAGTACTAGGGCTCAGCAAGAGCTTCCACGCCGGCGCCAAGGCGCTGGAGGGCGTGAACCTGCAAGTGGCCGACGGCGAGATGGTTGCCCTGCTGGGCGCCTCGGGTTCGGGCAAGTCGACCTTGCTGCGTCACCTGTCGGGCTTCGTGGCGGGCGATGCGGGAAGCGTGGCCGTCAACGGCCGCATGATCCAGCGCGACGGCCGCCTGAGCCGCGACGTGCGCTCCGCGCGCGCCGGCATCGGTTTCGTGTTCCAGCAATTCAATCTGGTGGGCCGCCTGCCGGTCATCACCAATGTGCTGACCGGCCTGCTGCCGCGCGTGCCGCTGTGGCGCAGCCTGACGCGCTGGTTCCTGCGCGGCGAAGTGCGCCAAGGCCTCGAAGCGCTTGCCCAGGTTGGTATAGACGACTACGCATTTCAACGCGCTTCGACGCTGTCCGGCGGCCAGCAGCAGCGCGCGGCCATCGCCCGCACCCTGGTACAGAACGCCCGCGTGATCCTGGCCGACGAGCCCATCGCCTCGCTCGACCCGGAATCCTCGCGCCGCGTGATGGACACGCTGGCCCAGATCAACCGCAGCCGCAAGGTGGCGGTGGTGGTGTCGCTGCACCAGGTGGATGTGGCCTTGCGCTACTGCCCGCGGGTGGTCGCGCTGCGCCACGGCAAGGTGGTCTATGACGGTCCTTCCGCGGACCTGACGCCGTCCATGCTCAGCGACCTGTACGGCTCCGAACTGAGCGAGCTGCTTCCCGAATACGCGCCGCAAGCGCCGGCCATGCCCGGCATGGCGCCGCTGCCCCGATTGGCGCAAGCCGCCTGATTCTTCCCGACCCGTTTATCCCCGGAGCCTTCCATGCTACGCAGAACCTTTGTCACCCTGATCGCCGCCGCGGCCCTGTCCACCCAGGTCCACGCCGAAGACGCCAAGACCCTGAACTTCGGCATCATCTCGACGGAATCTTCCACCAACCTGAAGTCGGTCTGGCAGCCGGTCATCGATGACCTGAGCCGCTCGATCGGCGTGCCGGTCAAGCCCTTCTTCGCGTCCGACTACGCCGGCATCATCGAAGGCATGCGCTTCAACAAGGTGCAGATGGGCTGGTTCGGCAACAAGTCCGCGATCGAAGCGGTGGACCGCGCCAAGGGCGAAGTGTTCGCCTCCGTCATCGACAAGGATGGCAACCCCGGCTACTGGTCGCTGCTGATCGTCAACAAGGACAGCAACCTGAAGACGCTGGACGACGTGCTCAAGCGCGGCGGCACGCTGAGCTACGGCGCGGGCGATCCCAACTCGACTTCGGGCACGGCCGTGCCGGGCTATTACCTGTGGGCCGCCAACAAGATCGAGCCCAAGACCTTCTTCAAGACGGTGCGCGCCAGCAACCACGAAACCAATCTGCTGTCGGTCATCAACAAGCAGGTGGACGTGGCCGTCAACAACACCGAGGCGCTGGAGCGTTATCGCCTGAACACGGGTAAGGACGCCAACGACAGCGTGCGCGTGCTGTGGAAGTCGCCGCTGATCCCGGCGGATCCGTTGGTCATGCGCAGCGACCTGCCCGCCGACCTGAAGGCCCGCATCCGCGACTTCTTCGTCAACTACGGCAAGGGCAAGGACGCCGAGCGCGAACTGGCCAACCTGAAGGCGCTGACCTACCAGGGCTTCCGTCCCTCCGACAACCAGCAATTGGTGCCGATCCGCCAGATCGAACTGGCGCGCGAGAAGGCCAAGGTCGAAGCCGACGCCACGCTGGGCCAGGCCGAAAAGCAGAAGCAGCTGGCCGAACTGGACAGCAAGCTGGCCAGCCTGGGCCAGCCCGCCGCCAAGCAATAAGTCTCTTAC